>JALZWC010000724.1 GCA_023300255.1 Saprospiraceae bacterium
GATCCCTCTGAAGCAGAAACAACTGAATGTGGAGAATTAACAATTACCTATGGAAATGGATTAATTAATATAAAAGGGATAGCTGGAACTGATTATCGCTATAAAATATTACCACGGTTTGGCGATTGGAAAGCTGTCTTAAATTGTACGGGCAAGTGTGGAGATGAAGCAGAGGTAGATGGTTTATCCGCAGGTAAATACCAAATTACTATTTTGAATCATAGCTGGGAAAGAGTCTGTGAAGATGTAGTCGTTGAATTGAAATCTGGATATGTATCGGAGCCTGCTACTAGTAGAAGTCGTATTGCTAATACTACAAATTTAACTACTCCTAATAAAGATTATTCGATCTACCCTAATCCTACAAAAAATGAAGTCTTTATCAACTTAAATACTTATTCAGGTCAAAAGGGTAGTATCCGATTATTGAACCAGTTCGGACAAGTGTTGCAACAATTGGATTATGATAGTTTACCAGCAGAGACGCTTAGAATGGAGTTGTTAGAGGTGACACCAGGCTTGCATTTTATCAATATCAAATTAGCTGATGATACTGTAATAACAGAGAAAATTTTGATCTATTAATTCCCTCTATTGATCTCGCTATTTTAGCGAGGCCAATTTATTTACTCCCTATTGACCTTGTCATCTTCTGATGACAGGGTCAATTTTTTTAAGTTTACTTTCTTATACATTTTCAATCTTCTGTAGATAGGTTTTTAAATCAGCTTTAATAGAAGGCGCTAAAATAAATAGAGCAAGTACGTTAGGTAAGGCTACCAAAAATACCATAGCATCTGAAAATTTCAAGACAGCATCTAATTGCACCATACAACCTAAAGCAACGAAGCAACAAAAAATAGCTTGAAAAATTCTAGTACTAAATAGATTTTCACCAAAGATATAGGTCCAACCTTTTAGCCCATAATAAGACCAAGAAACTAAGGTGGAAAAGGCAAATAAAATAGCTACTACTGCTAATGGATAAACCGTCCATGATGCAGTTTGCTCAAAAGCACTTGCGGTTAAACTAATGCCTTGTACGCCGTCGGAAGCGGCCGCTGGATCATAGACCGTTACTAAAATGACTAAGGCCGTTACAGAACAAATGACTACGGTATCAATAAAGGGTTCTAATAAAGCGACGAATCCTTCTGTTACAGGTTCATTAGTTTTGACAGCAGCATGAGCGATAGAGGCAGAGCCAATACCTGCTTCATTGGAAAACACTGCTCGCTTGATACCTAATAACATCACACCGATCATACCTCCCTTTACGGAAGTTGGAGCGAAAGCTTCTGTAAAAATAGAAGTCAAAACTGCTGGTAGTTTATCTGCATTTAAAGCAATAATGAGGAGTCCAGATACTAAATATAATATGCCCATAAATGGGACCATTTTACTAGTTACTCTAGCGATTCCTTTGATACCGCCAATAATTACCGAGGCGACAACTAAGGCAATGACAATTCCAAATAACCATCCTTTATCTGCGAAGTAACTTTCTGTACCGCCAGTTACATATACAAATTGCTCGAAGGCTTGATTAGATTGAAACATATTACCAATACCTAAGCAACCGATGACAATCGCTATCGCATAAAAATAGCCCATTGGTTTGGCTAAAAAGGGTAAACCAATTTTCTTCATACTATCCTCTAAATAGTACATCGGCCCTCCAGATACAGAACCATCTTCGCTGATTTGTCGGTATTTTACTCCAGCAATACATTCTACGAACTTAGTGGACATCCCCAAAAATCCTGCAACCGCCAACCAGAAACAAGCACCAGGTCCGCCAATACTAATCACAATAGCCACCCCACCAATATTTCCAATACCCACAGTACCTGATAGGGCAGTAGTGAGGGCTTGAAAATGACTTATCTCGCCTTTGTCTTCTTCTTTCGTAAAATCTCCTTTTACTAAACGAATGGCATGTCTAAATCCTCTTATATTGATGAAGCCTAAGTAAAAAGTAAAGAACAAAGCAGCTACGGTCAACCAAATAACAATCAAAGGAATGTCTACACCTCCAACAGAAATTGCATAAAAAATAAAAGTATCCAATGCCTCTGCATAAGGAGTTATAAAATTGTTGATTGTTTCGTCTATGGTTGCCATATAAAATCAGTTATCCATTTTGTGACTAATTGATAGTCATGTGAAGCATCAAAAGATTTGATAGCTTGTTGATATAAAGTTGGTTCAAATAAATGTTCTCGAAGTTGATACAATTGAGCCGCATACGCTTTGGTCATTTCAATATGTCCTTGTATACTAAAAATATGTTGTTCTTTTTGATACATATAGATAGGGCAAAATGTATTGCCTGCCAATGTAATACAATCTTTAGGTAGCTTTAAGACTTGATCTCGATGACTATTGATTAAATTAAAAGAAGTAAATTTCCCCAATTGTTGTTGCCCAATATTCGTTAAAGATACCGTTTTAATACCTATGTTCCATCCTTTGCCAGATAAGGCTACTTTGCCGCCTAGTGCATGTGCAATTAATTGATGACCAAAACAGAGACCAATCATTTTTTTCTTTTGCTTATCTAGGACTCTTACAAAGTCGCATAGCTGATGTATCCATGCGAGATCATCATAGGCACTTGCACTACTTCCTGTAATAAAATAAGCTTCGACTTCATTAATGTCCTCTGGATATTCAAATTGTTGGACATCGTAGGTTCGGTAGGTAAATTCACCAATGATTGTGCTTAATGCTTTGGTGATCATGTCCTCGTATTCCCCAAATTCTCCAGATAGTTTTGGGTTTACTGGGTCTGCTCTTAATATGCCAATTTTTTTCATTGTATTGGAAACTGTTCTTGTAGTGAATGGTTGTAAGATTATTTAGGGTGTAACTTCAAGTTACACTACTGGACATTTTAAAAATAAGGCGTTTTTTGCACGCAGAGTTCGCAGAGCATGCAGAGAAATCCTATGTTTAGGGAGCCTCTGCGAGCTCAGCGAACTCTGCGTGAACAAAATGTCCAGTAGTGTAACTTCAAGTTACGCCCTAAATTTAGATGATTGAAAATTAAGGAAGTAGAATTTTCAATAAACGGAAAATTTAGAACACTTACATTAAGTAACGACGAAAGAATAAATGCTGCATTTCGACGAGATTATTTTGTTCTTAGTTTTTCTTTAAAAGAAATGAGCAAACACTGTTTGTGAACCGCGAAGCGGACGGGGCTGCTTGATACTATGACTGATTTTAAAGGAAAAATAAGGGCAAAAGAAGCCGCCCAAATGTGGTAGTTATTCTTTTGTCGTTACTAAGTTGACGACATTTGACTAGCGTCATCTGATGAAGAAATGTTATAGTCGAAAATGAAAGGATTTAGGCTGCGTCAATTGTTCATAACCTAAGATAGATAGGCTACCACCTCGACCTGTATTTTTTACACCTGTCCAAACTAAGGCTGGATCTAGATAATCACAACGATTCATAAAGACCGTACCTATTTCCGCATTAGTAGCTAAAGGTCGCTCCACATAGATACTTCCATCAACTGGAGAAATAGTTTGTAATTTAGTCATGTACTAATTGTTAGAATGGTTTTGCTTGCTTACACTTTTTGTAATAGAGAGCAGAGTGGTATCCGCTCAATTTTCACTGGTGGAATGGCTGTAACACAACTCTCTGAGTTGTGCACAAGCTAGACATGCACAACTCAGAGAGTTGTGTTACGTCTGCCCTAACAGTACTTATTGAGCGGACACTCTGTGTGCTCTGTGTTTTCTTAGTGAACTCTGTGTCCAAACGATTTTGTCCAGTAGTAAGAACAGAGAGGTAATCCGTTTAAAAAATAATGAAATTTCGTTGTATGAAAACGAAATATATCTCTACTCTCTGCTCTCTATTCTCTGCTCTCAATATGGTACATCTCCATCAATCACCGTCCTTTCCAAGCAACGATGTGCAGGGAAATAATCATTAACGGGCTTATGTTGCGTTGCTCTATTATCCCAGATAGCGACTGCATTGGGTGTCCATTTGAAACGACAAGTGAATTCCTCAATTTTTACATGATCAAATAGGAAATTCAAAATAGCATCGCTTTCCTTTCTATCAATGCCTAATATATGTGTCGTAAATAATTTATTAACAAAAATCACTTTTTGTCCATTTTCTGGATGGGTATGAATGACAGGATGGGTAATCGGTGGGTTATCCGCTACTGCTTGTGTTAGTCTTTCCCGTCCACCTGGTTCTGCCAAACTTTCTCTAAAACCATAGCTAAAATCATGAACCGCTTCTAAACCAGATAAATACGTTTTCATACGGTCAGATAAGGCATTATAGGCAGCAGTCATACTAGCGAATAAGGTGTCGCCTCCTTTGGCAGGAATGATTTTGGACCGTAAGACAGTACCTACAGGTGGATGTTTTTTAAAAGTCATATCAGAATGCCAAGTATCAATTTTGGAAGGCTTTTCTGCTGTGCTCTCTAAGATGGTGATTTCTGGGAAGCCTGGTGCCGTTGCATAGGCGGGGTGGGTTTGAAGTGGACCAAATATTTCTGCCAAGGCTTTTTGTTGTGCTCGACTAATATCTTGATCTCGAAAGAAGATAACCTGATGATCCAATAGCAATTGTCTAATTGTTTGTTTGGAAGTAGGCGTAAAAGGCTGATTTAAATCAATGCCTTGAATTTCTGCACCGATAGTGCCAGAGAGTAATTTTACATCATATTTCATGCTTATACCTTTTGTATGATTAATTCAAATACCCACGAAAGAATAAGCTGATACAACGATCCATCTTATTCTTTTGTCCATACTAAAATATACGCTATAAGATATTAATATTTATAAATAATGTTACTTTTCTCCTAATAAAATATTCTTGAATATAGGGATTGGATTATGGAAGGAATAATGGGTGTTATTATCAAACGATTATTCTTTGTAGGCGCCTAGCTTTCATTGGGAATGAAAATGGATTGCCTTTATCCTTGTGGTCGCCCAATGTTTGGTTTAATCCTAACGTTGGGCAACCACAAGTACCCTTACAACGACCCACCTTTTTTACCCTAGTACTGGTTTTATTAAGTAACGGCAAAACAATAACTTTCCTATTTGGACGGCTTCTTTTCTCTTTGAACTTGCGTGCCTTGGCAGGCAGGGAAAAACTAAGAACAAAATAATCTCGTCAAAATGAGGACCTTATTATTTCATCGTTACTAAGTGCTAGAGCAATTGTTTTTAGTCGATAATATCTCCAGATTAGCCTAATAAACATAAGCATAGCATCTATTCCTCCTACCTTTATAGCTCGTTCCTTAACTTTTTTTATTAACAACTGTAACCAAGATTAAATTCAATCGTCTTCCATTCGACATGACTAAAGAACACTTTACAATACATGTATTACCGCTTCAAAACAAACTTTATCGTTATGCCTTGAGTATTGTGTTTGAAGAAGAATTGGCCAAAGATATTGTTCAAGAGGTGTTGTTAAAATTATGGGATCAACGTGTCAAATTGATGGCTGTTCAAAATGTAGAAGCATGGAGTATCCGAATGACAAGGAATCTTTCTTACGATAAATTAAAGGCGAGTTCCAGAAAGATGGAGGATATAGAATCAGTGCCTATTTCTTTTGTTGCCAATTCTTTTCCAGCGGAAGTAACGGAAAATGCAGATTTGATAGAGGCGGTGAAAGATATCATGCAAGATTTGCCAGAGAAACAAAAAGAAATTTTTCGTTTACGAGAGCTCTTAGGATATAGTAATACAGAGATTGAAGAATTGTTATCTTTAGATCATAATCAAGTGAAAGTTAATTTATTTCGCGCAAGACAAAAGATAAAATCAAAGCTACTTCAGTTAATTAATTATGGATTGGAAGAATAAAAAAATAGTAGACAAATATTGGAAAGCCGAATCTTCTTTAGCAGAAGAACAGCAACTGAAAGAAGCTGCTGCGAATGCTATAGAATCGGAAAAAGGAAAAGAAGGCCAGTATTTTAATGCGCTCAAATCTTTTTCAGAATTAAGTTTAGATGCTTCTTTTGAGGAAGAATTATTGAAGAAGATTAGTACCCAACAAAAAGCAAGGCCAAGACTTTTTTCTTATATGGCCATTAGAAATATAGCCGCTTCGATTTTATTAGTAACAGGAGCGACTTATTCTGTATTGTTTGTCCAAAATCAACAACAAAAAGCAATCGCTTCTGAACTAGCATTTGAAGAAGCAAAGTCTGCATTGCTACTAATGTCCGCTCAATTAAATAAAGGAACTAGTTCTACTTATACCATTAGAAAATTTTCTACCACACAACAGAAATTAAAAAGATGAAAAAAATAAAACCCGTATTGTTATTATTATTACTGAGCAGTATAACTAGCTTATCTGCTCAGGATAATGCGATCTCCAAGTATTTTTCTGATTATCTATTTGACACCCAATTTGAACAATTCAAGGTCACTGAAACTTCTTTTGAGCAAATTGCTAATATGGAATCAGCAGATTTTGAAGAGCAACAGATTATTGATGCTATAGGCGACTTAGAAGGAGTCTTAGTATTGAAGAATGAAAAAACGAAGAATAGCGCTGCCTTGTACGAGAAAGCGATCACTACTATTGCATCTGATGAGAATTACGAAGAATTGGTTTCCCTTAGTCATGGAAAAGAAAACTTCCAAATTTTACTTAGAGAAGAACTGAACACCATTCGAGAGTTTTTATTAATTGCTGGCGGACAAGAAAATTTTATTATTGCTTCTTTATATGGGGACATAGATGTGCCAACCGTAATGCAGTTTTCTAAGGTGCTCCGAACAAATAAGGTAAGTAAAGACTGGTTTGAATTAATAGAAGATAAGCAGACTAAAGAACTACGGTTCAATGCTAATCAGTTAGGTGCGACTACCTTAACAATAGGGGAGAAGAATATGCAATTTAAGGATATAACGGTTTTTCCTAATATTGTAAAAGATCAAGTCCAAATTAAGGATGCAAAAGGAAATATTGATGCGTATCAATTGACTTTCTATACATTATTAGGAGAGCCTATCCAAATGCAGGATCAAGTGACTTTACCTTATACTTTAGAGTTAAACAACTTACCTGCTGGTGCTTATTTTATAAGACTAACCAATCTATCAGGTGCCTATAAGAATTTTAGAATTGTAAAACCTTAGGAAATTTTTATAGAAGTCAGAAGTCAGATCATTTCATTGTCAGGGGTCAGATTTATGATGTTGACAAAACTTAATTAAGAATAGATCGAATAAAAAATAAAATCATGAAAAAAATAAGTTTAGTTTTAATAATCGGATTAGTAGGAAGTAGTTTATTTGCACAAAGTAATGCTGTAAGCAAGCACTTTGCTCAATATCAAAGAGACACCTCTTTTACCAAAGTAAGTGTCACTAGTAGAATGTTTTCTTTGTTT
>JALZWC010000725.1 GCA_023300255.1 Saprospiraceae bacterium
GGCACAGAGAAAAAATCTCTGTGCCTTTGTGCTTCTGTGTTCTTATTCAATCGCTCTATCTCCGTATCTGAAGATGCCCTTTCAATGGAGCAGAACCATCTCCTAAATCAATCATATAAAAATACGTGCCATCTGGTAATACTGTTCTACCGTTCCAATTACCAGACCACTCATTTTTATAACCCTCTTGACTAAAAACTCTATTGCCCCATCTATTGAAAATACGAACTGTATTACCTGGGTAATTTTCTATACCGTCTATTCGGAAGCTATCATTGATACCATCATCGTTGGGAGAAAATCCATTATAAATAATTAGATTACTAACAAAACAATCTATATAAATGGATACAGTAGCAGTATCGCATATGCTACTTTCACAAATAGCGTACTCAAAGGTAACAGGTCTATCCTCATCACAAAAGCCTGTTTGTGCAATATAAGTAAAGGTGCCATCAGGATTAATGATTGCCTGACCATTTGCAGGTTCCCTAGTAACATAAGTAGTATCTAAGAACCTAAAAGAATCATTGCTTAAAACATCTAGCACTACAGATTCATTCAATCGGATAGTGATAGAATCATCTACTGCTTCAAAAAAAACGGGAGGTGCCCCTGTTTGGTCTTCGACATGGTAGATCAAGGTAACTGTATCACAAAAGCCAATCGCATCACAAATTTTTATACAAGCAGTATCTGAACCTATACTTACGGCATTAAAACTGATACAACCACTATCATCTAAAAGATCAAAAACAACATGATCACCGCTAGCGGTTGGACAAATATTTTCCACACTTACAAAAGTACTTTGTAAACTGCTCAGCATTGGACAGATAACATCTATTGTACCAATGTCAATCGTTTCTTCTATAACTATATTTTCATCACAACCTACTACAGCTACTACGTCTAAGACACAATTCATCCCATAGGTAAAACGTAGATTTTGAGTACCTACTTTATTAAATGTTATAGCAGTTCCTCCAGAGGAACAGGCCGTAATAGCACCAGTGTAAGGTTGATTGTCAATCGTTAGAATAGCAGCAGATAGTTCTACAAAAGGTATTTGTAAGCAAGCCTGAATAGGAGCGCAGCTAGGTGCAAATGTATAAATCGTATCCGTATCTATTGTTAGGCAAGAGGAGGATGGAGGCTGTACATTGATCACAACATTTAGATTGATAGTTTCTCCAGTAGCATCTGTTATGGTGTAACAAGCTTCTTCAGTACCGATCATTAATCCAACTATATCCAAACATTTTGTAATTTCATTAAAAACAATTGCGGTGGCTGTACCAGATAAATCAGGACAGGTATTACTAGATATTTGAAAGCCTGTCCCAAATAAAGGTTCTAAGCAAAGAGGAATTTGTCCTCCTTCTTGTATTGTAATGTTGATAATACTATCTCTGCTGGCGCCACTACATGGTAAAATAATAGAGAGCGTATCCGAACAAGTAGATTCATTGTGTACTAATATTAAAGTATGCTCACCAGGCTTAAAAGTAACTTCTGTTCTTTTAGGCGTTAAATTGGTATTAGCTTCTAGTATGGTAGATGCGCCACCAGTCATTAGTTGCATAGAGCCGTAGGTATTATTAGGATCTCCTCCTTGTATAATGGCTAGTTCGGATAAATTAACCCAATTACCAGTAGGGTCCCAAATGTTCATGGACGTAACTAAATCATCGATTGTAGTAAAATTACCTGATTGCATGTTTCCATTGACCATCCATTCTCTGACTTCATAGTTACCAGTAGTAGTTCTACCTGGAAAAAATGCATAGGAATAAGCAAAAAAGGTTTCAAATTGACAGCCCTTTAGATTGCTAGAATAATCTTCGCCATCCAGAAAAATACTATAATTGATCATACTATCTTTTGGCACTGGTAAACAAAAACTTCCTTTTTCATCACATCCCACTGGATCTAGCGTAAGTGGATTGCCTAGTTCCGTTAATATGTTTAAAGCACAGCTATTAGAAGAGATTACTTCTGATAGGACTGTTTCACATCCTTGATTATCTGTAAGGGTAAGCATATAAACTCCATCTGTCAAATTGCTGATAGAAGAAGAAGTTGCACCATTGCTCCAAGCGTAAGTATAAGGTCTAATACCACCAGATACATTGGAGGAAATAGTAGCAGTTTCCGTATTTGCAGTTAACTGAATAGTAATTGGAGATGGATCTTGTAGCATGGCACTAACAGCCATTGTACAACCAGTTCCATCTGTTACGGTTACCATATAGACACCAGAAGGAATACCAGAAATTGTGTTAGTTCCTCCGCCGATTTCCCAGGCATAATCAAAAGGGGCTTGCCCTCCTTGTGGGGTAACTACTATTTGTCCGTCATTATCTCCACTACAGGTTGGCGACTGTAAATTTAATGCAACATCCACAGCCGTACATTTAGACTGATCTATAATGGTAATACCCTTTTGTGTAGTACAGCCAAAAGCATCAGTGACGGTAAGCGCATAAGTACCTTCTGGTAGATTATTTATTTGAGGCTGAATACTTCCATTGCTCCAAACATAAGTATAAGGAGCAGCTCCGCCAGTAACAATGGCTCTTCCTTGTCCATCATTAGCTCCCACTTGAGAGACATTTGCTTTAGATATAACGACATTTAATACATCTGATTCTGTAATAATTATTGTTCGTTCAACAAAAAATCCAGTTTTATCTGTAACGATTACAACATAAGTGCCGGGGGGTAAATTTTCAATACTTGAGGTCGTTGGACCATGCGTCCATTGATAGCTATAAGGTGGCTGCCCGTTAGCAGGCTTTAATACAATAATTCCATCATTTGCCCCTTTGCAGCTAATGTTTTGAACGGCTAATTGAACGGTCAATCCTGAATCTGTCAAGGGTGGAGTAGAGGTCGTATCTACTGGTTGCACCACCATCGTATCAACAGGTGTTACTTCCATCGTATCAACAGGAACTACTTCCATCGTATCGACTGGAACGGTAGGTGTTTGGCAAGCAATAATACTGGAGCCTAAAATACCAATAGGTAGATCAGCTGCGCCAAATCCAGAAACAGTCATTTGTTGACCAGGGTTTGTTTGTTTACTATTTGGTGGAGAAAATGGATCTGTTAGATTATCCATTAAACTAAGCGTACCACCTGGGCAAATGCCTGTATTTTTAAAAGAAAAAAGATTAACTTTTTGCCCTTTCTGAAAAGGAATTCTTGTCGTTCCTTGTGAACTTAAACCAAAAGACAGGTAATCAAAATTGGGATCTTCTGTAGGGCTATTATCTCTGGAACCTTTTGCGAAGGAAACGCCATCAATTAAATTTGTTATATCTCCTACTATAAAACCGCCAGTAGGTACCTTAATAGTAACCTGTGCTGTACCTACAATATTAAAAGGAAAGACCCAAGTAGTATCTGGAATTAGTGAAACTATATAATTACCATCTGCATCTAGTTCTAATTCATAAAATAGGATATTAGTAGATACTGGTCCTGTAGATTCTATCGTATCTATAGGCGTAGTTACCATGGTATCCATTGGAACTGTCGGCATTGTATCAACAGGAGTTACTTCCATGGTATCCATTGGAATGACAGGCGCTTGGCAAGCGATAATACTACTACCTAAAATACCAATAGGTAAATCAGCTGCGCCAAATCCAGTAACAGTCATTTGTTGACCAGGATTGGTTCGTTTGCTATTTGGTGGAAAAAAAGGATCCGTTAGATTATTCATTAAACTAAGCGTACCACCTGGGCAAGTACCAACATTTTGAAAAGAAAAAAGACTAACTTTTTCTCCTTTTTGAAAAGTAATCCTTGAAGTTCCCTGTGATCTTAAACCAAAAGAAAGGTAATCAGCAGTGAGGTCTTCTTCAGGACTATTATCTCTACCTGTTTTGGCAAAAGAAACACCATCAATCAAATCCGTTATATCTCCTGCTAGAAAACCACCAGTAGGTACCTTAACGGTAATCTGTGCAGTACCTACGATATTAAGAGGAAAATTCCATGTCGTATCTGAAATAAGAGATACGATATAATTACCATCTGTGTCTAGTTCTAATTCATAAGATATAGCACTAGTAGATACAGGTGTAGTGACCATTGTATCTATCGGAACGGTCGTCATAGTATCTATAGGAACTACAACCATTGTATCAACGGGAGGTATTTCTTCCATTGAGTTACAAGCAATATTACTTGACCCTATTATTCCAATAGGTAAATCAGGACCACCAAATCCAGAAACAGTCATTTGCTGACCTGGGTTAGATTGCTTACTATTAGGGGAGGAAAAAGGATCATTCATATTATCCATTAGGCTAATGTTCCCATTAGGACAAATTCCTATATTCGTAAAAGAGAATAAACCTACTTTTTGTCCTTTTTGAAAAGGAATTCTTGAAGTTCCTTGAGAACCCAGACTAAAAGAGAGGTAATCAAAAGTAGGTTCCTCTTCGGGACTATTATCCCTGCCAGTATTGAAAAAGGAAACTCCGTCAATTAAATCTGTTATATCTCCTACAATAAAACCACCAGTAGGTATTTTAATGGTAATCTGAGCCGTACCAACAATATTAAAGGGAAAGTTCCATGTAGTGTCTGGAATTAAAGAGACTACATAATTACCAGCTGCATCTAGTTCTAATTCATAATCTATTACACTAGTAGATACTGGTGAAGTAGGCTCCATATCTACAGGTGTGGTTACCACGGTATCTATAGGAACAGTCGATGTTGTATCTATAGGCGTAGTCACTACTGTATCCATAGGGACCGTCACTATCGTATCCACTGGAGGAACTACGACCATCGTGTCTACAGGGGGAATTTCTGCCATTGGATTACAAGAAATACTTGCTCCTGCAATGCCAACAGGTAGATCAGGACCACCAAAACCAGAAACAGTCATCTGTAGCCCCGCATTAGATTGCTTACTATTAGGAGGAAAGAATGGATCTGTGAGATTATCCATCAAACTAATGCTGCCATCAGGACAAATTCCTATATTCGTAAAAGAAAACAGGCCTATTTTTTCTCCTTTTTGAAAAGTAATCCTTGAAGTTCCTTGGGAACCTAGACTAAAAGATATGTAGTCAAAGGTAGGTTCTTCTATAGGGCTATTGTCTCTTCCTGTTTTGAAAAAGGAAACGCCGGTTATCAAATCTGTTATTTCTCCTACTTCAAAACCTCCTGTAGGTACTTTGATGGTAATTTGTGCCGTACTTACAATATTGAAAGGGAAAGTCCAGGTAGTGTCAGGTAACAGAGACACTATAAAATCTCCATTCTCCTCTTGCGTTAATTCATAAAATAAGACGCAATCGGTAGAATCACTTAAAATAGGAGAAGAATTGTTGGTGGAGAAAGCTAAAGAAGCTGTGAGGCTTAGCAAAAAAAGGATAGTGGTTAGTAGTAATTTTTTGTTCATGAATCATATAATTATTGGGATTTTGAACTTCAAATAATCAAACTAGCCTATGAAATTGTTTAATAATATATTCTACAATTATTTATAAGTACTTGATTTCTATGTTGAAGCTCTTTTTATTTTCGTAACCTTGCGCTACGGAAATAGAGAAAGGATGTATAATAGGAATCAATAACTTAGAAAGAATACATGAATTTATTTTTAAATAACTTCATTGACAATATGTTAAAAAAAGACTTTTATACCCAAAATCTAGTATATTTGAATGGAGTTGTCTGCGCCTTGTAATGACGTTAAAGAGTTTCTTTGTAGAAAAAGCACTCGTTTTTTGCTTGGACAAAGAGATTGTAAGATGAAGATTATCAAAAACTTGGAAAAATTACCAAGTAGAATAAGATTGGCTAAATGATTTATTATTTTTTATATATATAAATCTTTGCAATAAGCAGACCAAAATAAAAAAGTAGATTTTTTTTTTGTTTAATATATTTTTTAGCAAGGTTCTTGTAATTTAGAAATGAACAGTAATCTCTTTGAATTTTAAAATGGGTTTTAATGTATTGTAGAGAGAATTAGCTAAAGTTTCTATAATTAACAAGTTATAAACGATATATATATTGTATTTTTGTTTATATATATTGCTATATTCCATTACCTTTACTATCCTATTTTACAACAATTCATTAGTTGTTTCTATTAGAATTTTGTAAATTCTTCCTAATTCCTTAGTTTATTTAAAAAAGCTTCCTAAAAGAATTCATTTTCTTTTATGGGTCTGCTAAATAGAAGTAATACTAGGAATGGAGAATCACCTTTCCGATTTAGTATATAAGTAAGAAATGCAACCTCCCAAGGCGCACACTACGTATCATCTATTTTAGCAAACTATTATAAAAGTTCATATCCAAGCTGTTATGCTCGGATTGAATATATCCAGAATTATTGATCCCAGAAAAGATCGTATGGTAGGATATGTTAATTAAATTGTAGATTTATTAAGAATAATGCTATTATTCCTGAATAAACTATTAACATGCCCGTCCTAGTAAAGCTTATTGTGAAGTTAAAATAGCTTCCATGCTTTAAGTAATGATGAACGAATAGCTTTCTCATTTTGAGAAAAATATTTTTACTGTTACTGAATGATTTTTTCTACATGAATTAAGAAATTGAAAAAGTTTAGATTACATATAATGTGGCTAAAGATGGCTATAGTATTGCTCTTTGCAATGCTATACATGTCTGTCTATGCTAACGCTCAAGTGAAGGGTAAAATAGGTATGATAGATGTAGAAGGCACTTTTGTTGTCTCTATTATTTCTGAGCAGACATGGTTACCTCCGAATAGCTATACGACTACGGCTTCTTTTACTTTAAAAGTACCTACTGGTACCTTTCAAATTAAAAAAGATCAAGTGGTCTCCCACAATGGATTTTGGGAATTAGGTCGCAGATTCGAGACTCCTACAGAAGCACCAGCATTTGATTATATTTATTTCAATTTAACTACACCAATTACTACGCTTACCTATAGAGAGGGAGAAGAAATTCCTCTATTTTCTTTTAAAAATATTGGAGATTGCCCTGGAGATGTACAAATTATGGATCCAGAAACGGATCCTTTCAAAGTACCAAATTCTTTAAACGTGAATATTGGCAATAATTACACTATTTTAGGAAATGGGCTTGGAAACGGCTATAAAGGCACGATCAAAACGAAGGAAAAGCATTGTCATCTAGAATATGACTGGTCTTATAATGAAAATCTATGTTATGGAGATTCTACAAAAGGGGTATTAACTTTTCTTAAAGGCGTTCCTCCTCTTTACATCGTATTAAAATCTGTAGAACCAGATAGGAGAACGCATTATTTTTTAGATACCTTGACTCATATAGGAGATCAATTTAGTATGCAAGAAAGTTTATTATCTGGAAGCCATTCTTTATTTTTAGTTGATAGTGCACCAGATACTGTTAGGTATGCTTTTGAATTTGAAATGCCGAAAGAAGTAGCTGTGATCGCATCAAGAAGAGAGGTGGGATGTAATGACACCACGGGCGTATTAGTGCGGATGATTCATTCTGGACTGCCAGAAGGGGATGTTGCTCAATATAATTGGTCGAATGGTTTGAAAGGTGATGTATTAGAAGATGTAGGAATAGGAACGTATCAAGTAACTATGACCTATGGTAGAGAATGTGATTTGGTACATGACTTTACAGTAGAAGGAATCTCACCAATAGAAATTTTAGTGAAAGAGCAAAAGAATCCTTCTTGTAACAATATTAAAGATGGTGCTATAGATATTGAAGTTACTGGAGGGGTAGATATTTTTTATTTTTATGAATGGGGAGATCCTGATTTGCCAGTAGGAAATCAATTAACTAATTTAGATGGAGGTAAATACACCGTTACGGTAGCTGATGTAACTGGTTGTAAGGCTACAAAAGAGATCATATTAGATATTCCGCCTCCTTTAGATCCGATAGTCACTGTCAAATCTCCAAGTTGTCCAGACTTTGAAGATGGCCATGTTCAAATAGAAGCAAACGAGAATGGTGCCTTACCGTTCAAATACTCTTTTGGAGGAAGTGCTTTAAAAAGTAAGGAAATTTACCCAGAATTAGGAGCGGGTGCCTATAAATTATATGTGGTAGATGACAATGATTGTATTATGGAAAAGGATCTAATATTGGAGGAACCGGAAGAGTTTGAAATAGAATTAGGGGAAACTAGAGAAATATTAATTGGGGAAAAAAGAGCCTTAATACAAGGAGATACATTAGATGATAGTTATGAGTTTTATTGGGAGCCATCAGAAACACTAACTTGTTTTGATTGTTCTAACCCTATAGCGAGTCCATTAGAAACAACAACCTATGAAGTATTTGTCACAAATGAGAATGGCTGTTTTAGATCAGATGAAGTAACCATAAATGTCAACAGAGATAGACCTATTTTCTTACCAACTGCTTTTAGCCCTAATGGGGATGGACACAATGATTATTTTGAAATTCCACGAGGTAAGACGACTACAGCAATTACTGAACTTAGAATTCATAATAGATGGGGACAATTAGTTTATGAGTCTAATAGCGCTCAAGGGGCGATACAATGGGATGGTAACTTTGACAATAAACGCGCTCCCGAAGGAGTTTATATCTTTTCTGCGACTGTTCTTTTTGATGACGGAGAAATGTTCCCTTTTCTAGGCGATTTTTTACTAAAACGATAAGTAGTAAGGGAATAGTAGATTATTTATTTACTGGTCACTAAGGCTTAGTAAGGAATGTGTATGAAATAACTTCGTAATTTATGCTTCTTCTTTTGCTCTTATTTTTCACTTTAATTCAGTCAAAGTATCAACAATTATCCTTCATTAAA
>JALZWC010000726.1 GCA_023300255.1 Saprospiraceae bacterium
CATCATAAATCATATATCAGTCTGATTTTGACTAATTAGCAGATTTATGATGTATGATTTATGAACTATGATTTATGATTTGCATAGAACCAATCACCCAAGGGGAGCGAAATAGGAATAATCTTAATAGTCTGTAAAGTTTTAGTAACAGAATAAACCAATCGACAGTTAACTAGTTTCAGATATAACTTGACTTATGACTAAGGAGCATTTTCTATGTACCTACTAAAAAGGTAAATCCTCATCTAACAAATCTCCATCCAAAGGTATAGGCGGTTCATCAAAACTTAGATCAGGAGGATTTTCAAGACAGATGCAATCCTCTCCCATTCGACAGCCATTTGGATTACCATAACAAAGCTCCACTTCAAAACCTGATTGGGGTAAATATTGTACTAGATCATACCAACAATCGAGATACATTCGGTATCGGATCACTTTATCTTTAAGCTCCTGCTCTATATTAAATGAAAAGTCATAGGCATACCATAAGCTATCCAAACCATCGACTAGTTGGTATATTTGTTCACCTGTTAGGTCACCTTCGCTAGGCAAAGCTTCAAATAAAATACCTGTCCAGTCTTCTATACTTTTATAAGGCGAAAAAGCTAATTCAGAAATCCATTCCGTTCCTTCTCCTAAATTATGATCCTTATGCCAAGGATATACTGTAGGAAGGTTCTTGATACTTGTATGAATATCCTCTAATACTTGCGCAACATAACGATCCATATTGGCAATTCTTTTTTCAATAGCTGCGACTTCTTTTGGATCTAATTGGGCTAATAATTCTTCCCGTTTTTTCTCATACTCCACTTCTTCTTGTGTGCGTGTTGTTACTTTTTCCTTTTGCTCAAATACTTCCAGTTCTGATAGATCATCCTTACAAGAACAATATTCTTTGAATACACATTGGCTCGGCTCATAGTCACAAAACTCCACGCCAATATGCCCTGCATTCATGATCATTGTTGGCTCCAACATTCGTTTTAATAAAATAGGATAAACCACTCTACTTGGTGCTTCTTCAGGTACGACTGCCGTCAAATTAAAAGCATTCCAGAGTCGATTTAAAGCATGACAAAGTTGATCTAGTTGTTCATCCGTTAACCGATCAGGTGGTGGAAATAACTGCTCTTCCAATTCAAAATGATAAAACATGGATAGCTCTGCCTTGCCTTCTAGCCAATGTTCCATTTCTTGTATAGAGTCTTGAAAGTCTAATGTAGGAGTTAATTTCGTAATACTTGATGGGGTATCTGGATTCCACCCTTTTGGTGGTTCTAGATATGGGCCTCTCATACCTGCTTCATAATAATGAGGGATACAATGTTGCCAACGTTTTAGGATGATGGCTTCTATTTGTTCGAGTAGTTGGTTGACATATTTCTGCATAGCTAGTAGCGATTTAGTTTAGAAGAATTTTAGTTATAAAGATAATTGATCTGCTTTATTTTTTCAAGGACTGATCTTCAATTATTCAAAACAAAATTAATCCTGAGTATAAACAGAAGTATCTCCATTGAACTACTTCTTTCCCAACACCAAATAAGTAATTAGTAAACTAATTACCAATAATCCAGAGGCTAACAGGAATGCAGACCCTGGAAAATAAAAGGAAGTATTTTCTTTAGTCGTATGAAAGAAAATACCCGTCATCATTAATGGACCAAATATCGTAGTCAAACTTTGAATAGAGGTGAGTCCACCTTGCAGTTCTCCTTGCTCATTAGTGGCCACTTGACCTACTAAGTAAGATTGTAAAACAGGGGTACTAATTCCGCCAAAAGCATATGGAATTAAAAATACAAACATCATCCAAGTGCTACTAGCAAAAGCAAATAAAAACATCCCTATAGTGTACATGCTTATACCTATTAATATACTTTTGTTGACGCCAAAATAATTAGACGCTTTTTGGGCTAAACCACCTTGTACTATACTTATCAAAACTCCTGCAAAAGCTAATGAAATACCGACCATACTTTCCGACCAGTCAAAGCGATACATTGTAAAATACGCCCAGTTGCTATTTACGGCATGTGATGCTAGATTTAATAGGAAAAAGGCGACTAATAAATACCCAATTGTTTTATAGCCAAAGAGTTGTCTGATTGTGCCTATTGGATTCGCTCTTTTCCAATCAAAGTTTCTTCTATTCTCTAAGCTCAAGGATTCGGGTAATACAAAATACCCAAAAATAAAATTAACAAATGCTAAACCAGCAGCCACATAAAAAGGAATCCTTGGACCTATTTCCCCAAACAGTCCTCCGAGTAAAGGACCTATAATAAAACCTAGTCCAAAAGCAGCTCCTAATAATCCGAAATTCTTAGCTCTATTTTCTTCCGTACTCACATCTGCAATATACGCAGAAGCAGTCGTATAGCTTGCACCAAAAATGCCTGCCACAATCCTACCAATCATTAACCAAAGAAAAGTTGGCGCCATCGCTAAAATGAGATAATCCAAGGAGAATCCTAATAAGGATAATAAGATGACAGGTCGCCTACCATAACGATCACTCAGACTACCCATAATTGGCGAGAAAATAAATTGAGCGATGGCAAAAGACGTCAATAAATATCCTCCATAGGTACTAGCTTCATTGATGCTAATATTATTCATTTCTGATAATAACTTAGGTAATACGGGTATAATGATACCAAAGCCGATAACGTCTATTAATACGGTTATGAATATAAAAGTGATTGCTGTTTTATTTTCTTGAGCCATAGTTTGTTTGTTCTGTTTACAAAGCTACTGTTTTATTGAAGGAAGTAGCTTACAACAATAGTTCGCGCAATTTTAAAGTATTTATTGAGACTCAAGGAGTTACCAATTTATTCCACGCAGAGGAAGCAAAGTCCTCAGTATATAACAAGTTGATAATCAATCTCTGCGAGCCCTTCGTTCTCTGCGAGAAAAACTGTTTGGACCAATATAAAAAAGACTTGGTCATAAATAAGAATTGAATGATTTTGCTTACTTTTAAGAGAATTAGAATTTTCTCTTCTTTAAGACTTTAAACAAGAACAAATATGAAATTCAATATTAATAAGGCTATCCAGAAAATTTCGAATCGGATTACATTCTCCCCATTAAATTTTAGACAAGTTCTACTGCTTTTATTATTAGGCGCCGTGAGTTGTCAATCCATTCAAAAAATTCCTTTCTTACCGACAATTAATAGTGATCTTGTCATCAAAAACATAACAGTCATTGATGCAAAAAATGGTTTACAAACTAATAGAATCATTTTAATTAAAGGGAATAAAATTATTAAAAATGAACCCGCTGAAAGTCTATCATTCGAAGTTGATAGTCCAACAGTTATTGATGGCAAAGGCAAATATTTACTCCCAGGTCTTTGGGATGCACATGTTCATTTATCTTTTATCAAAGAGTTGACACCAAGTATGTTTCCTTTGTTTTTGGCACATGGAGTTACAAGCATTCGAGACACAGGAGGGCAGTTGCATTTGGTGACACCAGAAAGGGCAAAGGCAAGAAAAGATCCACAAAACACCCCAAGAGTAATGATTGCAGGGCCGTTGCTAGATGGGGTTCCGACGGTATATGATGGCAGCACCAATACAAATCCGCATTTAGGAGTAGGCGCAGGCACCATCGAAGAAGGAAATAAATTAGTAGACGAGATGTTTGCTGCGGACGTGGATTTATTAAAAGTCTATGAAATGCTTTCTCCTGAAGTCTATACCTCCATTATAGCGCGTGCAAAAAAGGAAGGAATCGTTGTTACAGGACATGTTCCTTTAAGTATGGATGTAATAGAAGCATCGAATCTAGGACTAAACAGTATGGAGCATTTGCGTAATTTAGAATTTGCTTGTGCTAGTGATTGGGAAGCTTTAAAAGATACTCGTCGAAAAATGCTATTTGATGGACAATCAGCTATCGGGAGTACTTTAAGAAGAAATATTCATAGCGCTCAAAGAAGTCATGCAGTAGGCAATCAAGATGCTACTCGCAGAACGGAAGTATTAAAAGTGTTGGCAAAAAATAATACTTGGCAGGTCCCTACCTTATCTATCATGACTGCTTCTACGGAACGATTTTTCTTGCGAAACGATTGGCAAGATAGTTACAAATATTTACCTGCCTCCGTTAAAGAAACTTGGATAGAAAATTCTAATAAATTTGGACAGACGGACATATTAGAAGATAGAAAAGCTTATACGAATTGGGTTTTTGAAATGATCGGCCATTTAAAAACAGCTAAGGTTGATATTATGGCGGGAACGGATTGTCCAATATTTTACCTAACACCAGGCTATAGTTTGCATGAAGAATTAGCCTTGTTAGTCAAAGGTGGATTGACACCTTTAGAAGCAATAGAAGCAGCTACTTTAAAACCTGCTCAATATTTTAGTTTGGATGAAGAATTAGGTTTAGTACAAGAAGGGATGTTCGCAGATCTAATATTACTAGATGCTAATCCTTTGGAAGATATTAGAAATACTAAAAAAATTAATGCCGTTATTCGAGATGGCAAATTGCATGATCGGCAGGCATTAGATCAGATATTAGCTGGCTTGGAAGGGAAAGAATAAGGCATCAGGTTTTAGAACATTAGAAGTAAATAATCCAATTTCGTAAAATAACCTCCTATAAATTGAGAACGACACAAAGTTGGGACAATGAATAAATTCATCCGATCACTTTGAACAGGCTGACCGTTAATAGTTGAATTGACAGACTTACAAAGTTTTGCAACTTGGGAAGTCTTGA
>JALZWC010000727.1 GCA_023300255.1 Saprospiraceae bacterium
GCTATACCACTTACTGTATAGCTATCCCACAATTCCCTACCCGTTGGATTCATACTAAATGTAACATAATCATCACTTGGGTCGCTTGATGTATCGCCATCATTACATTGAATATTCCTTATTCCTAAAGAGCTTATATTACAAGCATTTGAACAAGTACTTGGAGCCACAAGAACGGTGTCTATCGTACACATGGGTTCTGCGACATCCGTTATTCTTAGGCTTAAAATACCGCTGCCTGCTGAACCTGCTGGCAACCTAAAAAATACCTCCGTTCCATAATGATATGTGTTGTCAGGGCTAACACCCGCTATACCACTTACCGTATAAGTACTTCCCAAATTCATACCCCTTGGATTCATACTAAATGTGATATAATCATCACTTGGATCGTTTGATGTATTATTATCATTACAACTAATTATCGATAGTCCTAAACTTTCTAAGTTACAGCTTCTGGAACAAGGCATTGGTATAACAATCATTGTATCAATCGTGCATAGTCTTTCTCTATCATCTGTTATTGTTAGGCGTACTTCATCGCCAGCTGCTGAGCCTATTGGAAAAATAAAGGGTACATCAATTCCATAAGGAAGTGCAGTACTGGGAATAAGCCCTACTATACCACTTACTGTATAGGTATCCCCTAAATACGTGCCCGTTGGATTCAAACTAAATGTGATATAGTCATCACTTGAATCGTTTGCTGTATTATTATCATTACAACTAATTATAGATAGTCCTGAACTTTCTAAGTTACAGTTATTGGAGCAAGGCATTGGTATAATAATCATTGTATCAATCGTACATAGTGTGTCTGTATCATCCGTTATTCTTAGGAATAAATCTTCTCCACTTGCCGAGCCTATTGGGAATGTAAAGAATTCATCACTTTCATAAGAAATTCCAGTGCTCGGACTAAGCCCCGCTATACCACTTACCGTATAAGTACTCCCCAAATTCATACCCCTTGGATTCAAACTAAATGTGATAAAATCATCGCTTGGATCGCTTGATGTACCACCATCATTACAAGTAGCTGGACTTATTCCTATAGAGGTTAAATTACAAGTAGTCGAACAGGTAATTCGATTTTCAATCGTTTCCGTTATAGTACATCCTCTTACATCTGTTATTGTTATACCTACATCACCGCTTCCTGCTGGTAAACTAAAGAATGCCTCAATTTCATAAGAATATGCGGTATCAGGACTAACACCCGTTATACCACTTACTGTATAGCTATCCCCTAAATTACTACCCCTTGGATTCAAACTAAATGTAATAAAATCATCGCTTGGATCACTTGATGTATTATTATCATTACAACTAGTTATCAATAGTCCTGAACTTTCTAAGTTACAGTTATTGGAGCAAGGCATTGGTATCACAATCATTATATCAATCGTGCATAGTGTGTCTATATCATCCCTTATTGTTAGAATTATCTCATCACCACCTGCCAAGCCTATTGGAAAAGTAAAGAATTCTTCTTTTTCATATTCAGGTAGAGGAGTGATGGAACTAAGCCCCGCTATACCACTTACCGTATAAGTGCTCCCCAAATTCATACCCGTTGGATTCAAACTAAATGTGATAAAGTCATCACTTGAATCGCTTGATGTACTGCCATCATTACAACTAATTGAGCTTATTTCTAAAGAGATTAAATTACAAGTAGTCGAACAGGTACTTGGATCTTCAATCGTTTCAATTCTAGTACACCCTGTTATATCTGTAATTGTTATATCTACATCACCGCCGCCTGCCGAACCTGCTGGTAAACGGAAATCTTCCTCATCTCCATAAGCACGAACATCCGCTACACCACTTACCGTATAGCTCTCTCCCAGATTCATACCCCTTGGATTCAAACTAAATGTAATAAAATCATCACTTGGATCACTTGATGTGCCGCCATCATTACATTCGACATTATCTATACCAGATTCTTCTATTGAACATATTAGAGCAGGACAAGCAGGAGTATCAATCGTAAATATCTTTGAACAAGAAAAGCTATTAGTAACTAATATATCAATCCTTCCAGTTACGTCTCCTGGCTGTGCAGTATATACGCCTGTGACCTCATTCCAATTAGCAATTGCTGCCCCTCCACTTGGATTAGAAGCGATCCCATAAGTATCTAGTGTACAAAAATTTGTTAAGCTGTTGGTACAGTTAGCAATGTTAACCATTGGTTCTTGAACAGGTGGATTAACTTCCAAGGTATGTTTACCTAATAATAAATAGGAATCATCACCTCCGCCTAGAACTTCATCTTCTCCAAAGCAATATAAATAAGCATAAGTAATTTGAGTTTCTACCATACACTTATCTGTCCCTTCATGTATACCTGAGGCAGTCTCCCCATTTGGGATTGAGTTTGTTTCGGTAATTTCAACAGTTGAATACTCAATATTAGTTCTGGTATTAGAATCCAGAATTGCCATTAGATTCATAGGATTCATCTCTACCGTCGTTTGCCAAGAGCTAATTTCAAGATCTAAAGATCCAGAACAGATCGTATTATTTTCATTAATTGGATTAATAAAAGGACATACTGTTTTAATCGTCAGTTTAGTAGAATTAGTACTAAAAGAAACACAATTATCACCAGATAAAATGGAGGGAATAGATTGGCCTATAAAATTATTTAGATTGACTGCGCTTGGTGTTGTATTATCAAAATGTATCCCAAAGATAAAATAACATCCTGCATTTAAAGTAGAGAAATCTGCGTTAACATCAACGGCAACCACTTCTTCAGTGGTTTCATTTACTGCTACATAGGAGTATCCATAGCCCGAAGGATTGATTAGACCATCATAGATTCTTCCATCTGTTGGGGTCGTAATATTTATAGCGTAGCTATCTGGGAGTACTGGAACAGTACCATTAAAAGAAGAAACAATTAAAGCATAGGTAAATCCTCCAGTAAGAGTAGCTGTTACACTTTGAGTTAATACAATACCTCCATCACCAGGACAAGTCGTCCTTGAACGAATCCCAGAACTTATAATATGATTCTCACAATTTCCAAGATTAAAAGGCGTTTCGTAAATATTAAAAACTAGCTCTTCACTACCTGCAAAATTAAAAGTATAAATACCGTTGTTATCTGGTGTAAACATATGTATTTCGTAATTCGTGACATTATTACCAGCAATGCTACACATTGGAGTCATACAATCCAAAAAAACTAAATTTGTTGTTGGATCAGTATTTTCAATAATACCTGAAAAACTATTAATAGGATTACCAAAATTATTTATCAAAGAAAGATTTAATCCAGCATCTCCCACGTTAAAATCCAATTCTGTATTGGGGCTTATCTCTGTCTGAACTGCTAGACATGAAGAACTAATAGTGCAGTCACTATCAGTCATTGCATAGAATGTAGCACATGGATTATCCTTACAAATTACTTGAAATCTTGCTCTAGTCGTATTTGGTGTACCTGCTGGAATAGTCAAATTAGCCAATCCTGATGCATACGTTGCTGATCCCAATATATATGGAAAGGTACAGCCTCCATCTATGGACATTTGCACATCTACGTTAGTACATGCATCATTAGAACCATTTGTGTTCCATCTAATAGTCGTAGCATTTCCAGCTATCAATGTCCCTACATCACATGGTTTATCAACTTCTAACGGACCTCCTGCTATCACATTAATACTTGTACTATCCACACACACACCTCCACCGTTTGAATTACCATCTCTTACCGTTATAGCAAAATTCATAGTTCGGGCAACTTGTGGCAACACCTCAAATTCTGTACCCATGGTATTTACATTTGCTTTATAACTATTTAAAGCAGGAAAGCATCTAGTTGGATTAGCAGAGGGCGGATAAGATCGAAACAAAGGCGCATTAGGATCATCCCCAGCTTTCCTTCCATTTGTTCCTTCTTGAGTAAGTGTAGCACCTTGGGTACTTGTGCCAGCTCCATCCTCATCAATTTGCTCCCAAGTATAAGATAGTTCTGATCCATCAGGATCCGTTGCTGTAGCTGTTAGTTTGAAAGGTGTACCTTTAGGTATTGTTATAGTACCCGCACTACATGGATCTGCATTAGCAATTGGCGGGAAGTTTCCTGTGTTACTTTCCGTTTGACAAGAAACGTTCTTAAGGTAAGTTGACATTCTTTCAATACTCTTCGTATGGAAATAATTATCAGCAAGGCCACCATCAGGTATATTATAAGTAGCATCACAAATACCATTATAAGACATGATGGTAGTACCAGAGGCTATTTCGTAGGCATCTCCTGACGCGATATTATTAATATCGCAACTACTTCCTGTGCCATTAAAAGTATGAGGTGCACCAAACATATGCCCGAATTCGTGTGTAGCAAGCTGACACCATCCATTTGTAGTATTACTAAAAGAGCCACTCCAACCAGCTGCTTTTACTGGTCCATTGGATCCACGATGTAATCTGTCTGAACAAACAACGCGAAGTCCTGCAATTCCTCCATCTGACCATCCAGTAACGCCTCCATTAATATTTATATCGGTATTGTGAAATACATGTCCGATATCGTAGTCTACTGTTGCGCAAGCAGCTATTCCATTGGCAGCTTGTATCGTTCTTTCTACTCCAAAAGTTTGGTCTGGTAAAAATGGATCAGTAGTAGGATTTAGAAAGATACAAGTTTGAACGATCTTCATGCAGACCGCCATGTCTTTATTGAAAATAGAATTAATACAATTAATAGAACTAGTAATAACAGCCATCGCACTAGCCTCTGTTCCTCCATTCGCTCTAGTAAATTCACCAGTTGCTGCCACCACTAAATCATACGTTCTCTTAAGAACTTCCCCTGTACTTACATCGGTATAAGAAAAAGTCCCGCTACTTCTGGAAGAACTGTTTACCCTTTCTCGCAATCCTCCTTGTTCTTCCGTTCTTACACCACAAGAATGATTAGTACCCTCTGCATAATATGCTGCTTCTATCCCTATTTCTACAATATGCTTAGAAGGCTTATTTAAATCCTCTGGGTATATTCCAATCAACATCCCATCTACCAAATAGTGTGCAAAAAAACCATTTGGAGAGAGTGTTACATCTCCTGTAATACTAGGATCATCTACCATTTGAACGGCGTAAGTTTTAATCTCTGGAAAGGCTTGTTGGACTTGCTCACTTAATAAATCATTCTCAATGACTCGAAACATTTTTTCTACACTTCCATCATACGGGAGCTTCACCAAAAAATCACTTTCTGAGACAAGCATGTCTTTTGGAGTTTCTTCAAATTTAGCAATCATCCCTTCTAAGGAAAGATCCTCTAATGAAATAGTAATTGCTCGTTGTTCATTATTAGGAACTAATTGTCCGAGACAAAAGGCAGGAAAAAAGAGTATGCATAAAATGACTAATAAATCCTTGCATAAAGAGTTTCTCATAATTGGTTTAGTTTTCGTTTGGTATTGATAAATCGGTCAATGATCGGTCAATGATCGGTCATTGAATAAGCGTTTTATGAATTTTGGTAAGGATGTAAAAATTGAATAAAAAAAACTCGTTATAGAATAGTATTTTAAAATCAAGGCATAGCAGAGCTAAGACTTCATTTTAAAAAAAAGAAGACAAGTCAGAATCAATAGGTTATTTATCTCCTATTCTATAAACTTATTTTGTTGCCATTTTTACATTAAAAGCAGGAATTAATCTAGTTAATTAATTAAGCTCAAAATGCAATCTTAGGGCAAAATAAGCAGTCAAAAAAATGAAGCCATCTGTGTTCCATTTTAGTTAACACCAATAGTTTTAAACCGATAAATTAGTTGATAATTTGCTTATGTGGGTGAGTCAATGTATGTTCAATTCTAAAAAGAATTATTGAAAGAAGTAGGTATAAGAAAATGTACGGACTAGGGAAAGAAAAGAAAATTAGTTTCTTTAGGTTTTTACTTTTCGTTTAGGCAAAGTGAAAGAATAAATTAGCCATTTTAAACTGCCCTTTTTACTTCTAAGAAATCCTAAAAAAGGAACCGTAGCCCAGCTATGCTTA
>JALZWC010000728.1 GCA_023300255.1 Saprospiraceae bacterium
CCTTACGTAGCTAGGCTATGTGCGGTTTTTAAATAATTCTTAGAAGAAAAAATCACTTCGCATTATGGCTCATCTTATTCTATCTCTTTCACTAATGAAATTGTTCTCCTTTTTCGGACATTCTAAGCAAAGTAGCAGCAGGGACAAAGCGATCTCCATACTTTCCACGTAATTCTTCCATTCGATTAACAATGTTAGAAACGCCCCAAGTATCAATGGCTCTAAATGGTCCACCAGTAAATGGTAAAAATCCAATTCCGAAAACGGCGCCTAAATCACCATCTGTAGGATTCGCGATAATACCTTCCTCTAAACATAATACGGCTTCGTTAAGCATTAATAAGATCGCTCTATCTTGAATTTCTTCTATTGCTAAGGTCTTCTTCCCACTTCCTTCGAAGTAATCATATGCAGCAGTGTCAATGCCTTGCTTTTTACCTTTCGCATCATAATTAAAAAAGCCTTTATTATTTTTCCGACCTTTCCTACCATCTGCATTCATTTTAACTACCGCCTCGCTCACTTTGAACCCTTCTCGATTGGCAACAATCTTTTTGGAACTTTCGGTAACATGCGCCGCAATATCTAATCCTACTTCATCTAACAAGGAAATAGGTCCTACAGGAAACCCCTTCTTTTTCAAAGCTTTATCCACTGCATCAATCGCTAATCCTTCATCTAACATCAATAAACATTCATTCGTATAAGGAGCTAATATGCGATTGACATAAAAACCTGGGCCATCCTTAACAACAATGCAAGTCTTCCCTTGTTTGATACCCAAGTCATAGCAGGAAGCAATGACCCAATCAGCAGTATGTTCCGTTTTTACAATCTCTAATAAAGGCATCTTTGGTACTGGAGAGAAATAATGCATACCAATTACTTGTTCCGGCTTTTGAGCATGCTGCGCCATTTCTCTGACGGATAAAGAAGAGGTATTTGTAGCAATGATTACGTCTTCTTTACAATGGCTTTCTATATCATTGATAATTTGTTTTTTGAGAGACATCTTTTCTAATACCGCTTCAATGACAATATCCACTTTATCGAAATCGTCGTAGCTAAGTTGAGCAGTTACATTACCTATTTGTTGCTCTGCTTGAACTTTAGTGATGGCTTTATATTTTCGTTTTTTTGAAATGCCTTTCCATATTTGTTGGTAGGCACTGGTCAACATTTCTTGTTTTATGTCTTTTAATAATACGTTGATTCCTTTAGTCGCACTCACCTCTGCAATGCCTGCTCCCATAAAACCAGCTCCAATCATCCCTAAGGACTTCAGTGGCTTTCCATCGACGTAGGGATTTTTTTTATTATCCGTCATTCCGAAAAAGATAGATCGTAAGGCAGCACTTTCTGGTGTGAGCATCAGTCTTTCAAATCCATCCAACTCTTTTTCATAACCTGCTTTAATTCCTTTTTTATAGCCAGTCTCTACACAATCAATAATGGCAGGGATAGCAGGATAATTTCCCTGTGATTGTTTCAATGCCATCTTTCTAGCTTGGCTGAATAAGATCCCTCTACCCAAGCTACTTTCTAAGGCTTTTTCTTGGAAGGTCAATTTTGACTTTCGAGTAATTGGTTTTTTTATCAAGCCCTTCGCCATAATTATAGCTGCTTGTAATAATTTCCCTTCGTCTGTTAATTCATCTACTAGTCCCCATTTTTTCGCTCTTCTTGCATCAATCTGTTTACCCGTGAGCATCATATCTAATGCTTTCTGAATACCTATCAACCGAGGTAAGCGTTGAGTTCCGCCTCCACCTGGTAAGATGCCTAGTTGAACCTCTGGTAAGCCCATCTTTGTCTTCGGTGAATTAGTGGCAATTCGTCCATGACAGGCCAAGGACAACTCTGTGCCTAAGCCCACACAAGCGCCATGTATTGCTGCCACAAATGGTTTTTTAGAATTCTCGATCAAGGCTAAAGCTTCATGACCTTTTGCTTGGAAAGGTCGAAAATCTCCTTTCTTTTCTATAGCAAATGATTTGATGTCTGCCCCCGCCATAAAATCTGGTTTCCGACTAATAAAAATGACGGCTTTTACTTCGTCGTCATTTTGCAGTTTCGGTCCCAATACTTCAAATAATTGAATTACCTCTGGAGAGACCACATTCATGGTTTCTCGCTTATTATCTAACCAACAGATCGCTATATTTTCTTTGATTTCTATTTCTATAAATTCTTCTAATTTCATTTTGTGCAGTTTATAAAACGCTGAATTAGTTCAAGACTTTGTTTACTATAAAGTGAGTTTTTTTTACAAAAAAATTACTTTACTACATTGGCTAAAGCCAATTAAAAAAAATTGAACGCAGAGGCGCAGAGATGCAGAGTTAAACGTAATTCAGATATAGTCAGGCTCTGCATCTCTGCGCCTCTGCGTTCAATTCAAAACTCATTGGCTTTAGCCAATGCCAAATAGCAGCTTTTTAAATTGGAATAATCTCTAAGGTTCTTATAATTTCTTTAACAGCATCGCATGACCATGCGCGCCAGCAGCACAAGCAGCCAGTATGCCATAAGTACCATTTTCTTTTTGCAATCGATTACAAGTTGTCGTTAACAATCGTCCACCAGTCGCTCCGAACGGATGACCGATAGATAAGGAACCGCCCCATAAATTGAACTTTTCCATTGGCACTACTCCGACTGCTTTATTGCGTCCTAGATTCTTTTTGGCAAAATCATCAGAAGCAAGAGCTTTTAGATTCGACAAAATTTGTCCAGCAAATGCTTCGTGAAATTCTATGACATCTAGGTCTTCAAAACTCATTTTATTACGTTCCAATAATGCGGCCACTGCATAGGTTGGTCCTAGTAATAATTCATCTTCTAATCGCTGACCTGTAAATTCAAAGTCGACTACTTCTGCTTTTGGGCTAAAACCTAATTCTTTTGCTTTTTCTTCCGACATTAAAAGCACGGCACTGGCACCATCTGTCAAGAAAGAGGAATTGGCGGCAGTTAATGTCCCAAATTTTCGATCAAAGGCAGGTCTTAATTTAGCAACCTTTTCTAAGGTAGAATCCCCTCTTACACCATTATCTCTATTGATTATTTTAAATTTGGGAGGCAAACTAACTTCCACCATCTCTTCTGGTAAATGCCCTGCTTCATGGGCTTTGGCTGCTAGCTGATGGGAGCGAACGGCGAAGGCATCTTGGTCGGCTCGACTAATTTCAAATCTTGCTGCCATGATATCACAATCTTGTCCCATTACCCGGTCTGTTGTGTATTCTGCTACAGCAGGTCGTTCTGGAAAAAAATCAGAAGGTCTCAAGGTGCTAATAAATTTCAAGTTATCCCCCATCGTTTTTAAACGCTGGGCCTTGAATAACTTCTTACGCATTTTACGAGGAAATTGTATGGGAGAGTCGGAAGTGTGATCAATACCACCCGCTATCATAATGTCTGAACGACCAGTCATGATTTCCAAACATGCATCGCTAATGGCTCTATTGGCAGAGATACATGCTTGAGAGACCGTTCGGCAAGGAACTGTATTTGGAATACCTGCGGTAAGGGCTGCTTCTCTCGCTACATTTGGGGTTTTAACATTAGAAATTACATTCCCCATCACGACTCCATCGACTAGTTTGGGGTCTATTCCCGTTTTATTCAATAAACCTTTGATGGCAAATCCTCCTAGTTGGTAGGATAATAAATCCATGTATTCTGTGCCAGAACGGAGGAATGGTGTTCGACTACCGTCTATAATGACTACTTTCTTCATAGTATGTTTTTTAAGATTATATAACAATTCATCTTTCTACTAAGGCAAAAAGTGAGAATAAATTAGTTGTTTTAAGCTAGTTATTTTTTACTCTAAGATGAAGGAGTGTAAGCTCCTGAACCGCAAAGCGGATGGGCGGCTGAAAAACTAAGCATAGCTGGGCTACGGTTCTTTTTTCAGG
>JALZWC010000729.1 GCA_023300255.1 Saprospiraceae bacterium
CTAAGAAGTCCTGAAAAAAGAACCGTAGCCCAGCTATGCTTAGTTTTTCAGAATTCCTTAGCGTAAAAAATGACTAGCTTAAAACGACTAATTTATTCTCACTTTTTGCCTTAGAATTATAGTTGTTCCCTATTGGCTGTCGCCAATAGGTAGATGATTTGAACGCAGAGGCGCAGAGAGGCAGAGTCAAATATGCTCTGCAACTCAGCGTCTCTGCGTTCATTTTTCCATTGGCGACAGCCAGTGCTGAATAATTACTATTTTTTCTATAAAAAACTCAAGAACCCAGCGTTTTCTACGTTCTTTTTTACTCGTACCTTAACGACTCAATAGGATCGAGACGAGATGCTTTAATAGCAGGATACAAGCCAGAAAACAGACCAACAATCAAGCATACCATAAAGCCTAAGAAAATCCACGCCCAAGGAATAATAAAACTCCCACCAGTTGCCAAGGAAACAAGATTACCTGCAATGATTCCTAATATAATTCCTACAATCCCGCCAAGCTGACAAATTACCATAGCCTCTGTTAAGAATTGAATGAGTATGTTTCTCCTAGTTGCGCCCATTGCTTTACAGATACCAATTTCCCTAGTTCGTTCCGTTACAGAGACTAGCATAATATTCATCAAACCAATAGCGGCACCTAATAAGGTAATCAAGCCAATGGCCACTGTAGCGCCTCTTAGCATGACGGTGTTTTCTTTGAGTATATCTATGATGCCATCACTTTTTCGAATTTCAAAATCATTCTTTTTACTAGCTTTTAAGCGCCGAATATTTCTAAAAGTACCAATAGTCGAGGCTGTTGCCGCATCCATATCGGTGGCATTAGCTAATCCAACGGTTACGCCGTAATTGGTTTTAGCAGTGCCGTACAAGCGTTTGACATTAGTGACAGGAATATAAACAACCCGATCTGAATTTCCTCCTCCTCCAGATCCTTTAGATTTAATGATTCCTATAATTTTATATTTTTGACCACTTACGTTAATGGCTTTACCTAAGGCTTTTTCTCCTTTGCTATCAAAGAGGGTTGTGATAATATCTGAACCTACAATTGCTTTATTTCCACCATTATCTGCTTCTAGTTTAGTGAAATTCCGACCAAATTCGATTTCACTTTTGGTGATGTCCATTTGATTTTCATTAACGCCTGTTAAACGAATATTCGGATTCGTCTTTTTATCACCATACTTTATTTCTGCATTTCTTGTACCTGTGGCAGAAATACCTATTTTGGCTGGGAACGTAAATTTTTCTTTAAACTCCATCGCCTGTTTAAACGTAATAGGTTCTCCTTTTTTTCGCCGTCTACCCCGTTTATTACCACTCATGTTTTCTCGCATAGGGCGTATATTGAAAGAGTTCGCTCCCATACTAGAAAATTTATCCCCCATTGAATAAATGATACTATCTATAGCTGTTAATATGCCTACTAATGCCATGATCCCAAAAGCAATGATTAGAAGGGTCAGTGTAGCTCGCAGCATATTGGCTCTGATGGAGCTGAAGGCTTGTCGTATGTTTTCGGCTAGATTCATTGTTGTTTTTTTCCCACGACTGCGTCATGGGTTACAAGATGTCGTCCCGTTGGGACTTTTATGATGCAAAATTACTTTAAATCTTGGTGTTTGGTTTTTTATTCGATTAATGGATGTAATTATTCGCTGAATGGGGCTATTTGTGGTTTGTTTTCTATTTCTAACTACCAATTCTTAGCACTTTTGCTTTATGTTTGCCTGCTAGGAATCGTCGAATTATTTTGGCGGTTTCAGGATTACCTTGCTTGGTTTGGATGGCATCTCTTAAGGCTTCTACGCCATTCATATCTTCTTCCTCTATATAACCAAAACCTTTGTAGTTGCCTTGTTCTACTAGAACTACAGATTTTTCGGTATTTGTTCGCCCTCGATCTATAACGAAGAAATCTTCTTCAAATACAGTAGCTAGATAATCAATAGCTTCTTGCGCTCTTTCATTATAATCATCCGCAGCTTCTTCTTCAATACAGGCTCCTACGCATTTCTTTAAGTGGTAATTGAAACAAGGCTGGCTACTTTTTTCTAAATTACAATATAGAGGACATAGCTGAAATAATTCAACCGCTCTTTTTAGATAGCCTCTTGCACTTCCTGTTTTAGGGTATTCTGCTACAATTTTTAAGCCCGCTCGTACTTTACTGGTTGGCTTGGAAATATCCAGACAAAGATATCCTGCCTCATTAATATATTGGTAGATAACATAGGGGAAAAAGCGTCTCCGCTGTGCTCGATTGACTAATGGTCGGATTCTTTTTATTTCATAAGATTCAAACAATAAAGCTACCAGCTCACTACCTGTTATTTCAAAAGATATATCATCGACATATTGCTGTAGTTTGCGAGCCTTTTCGGTAACTTTCGCAAAATGCTCCATGACTCTTTTTTTGATGTTGATACTTTTACCTACATAAACAACATCTCCAGCTTCATCATGTAAATAGTAGACACCGCATTCTTCTGGTAATTCATGCAGCTGTTCTAGACTAATGTTTTTGGGTAATAACGATTCTTTAACGCCCAAATTGACCATTTGATCTAAATCCTCTGTGCTCGTCTCTTTCGCTAATATTTTTTCAAATAAAACAACCGTTGCTTCCACATCTCCCATTGCTCGGTGTCGACTAGAACAAGGTAACTTGAAATGCTTGATTAAATTAGATAAACTATAGGAGGGTAAACCAGGAAAGGTACTTCTACTTAGTCGGACGGTACATAATTGTCTACGACTATAGGCAAAGCCTAAACGGCGAAATTCTTCTCGAACAAAGCTATAATCAAAGCGGACATTATGCGCAACAAAAATGGTCTTTTCTGTTATTTCAACAATTTTTTTTGCTACCTCATAAAATTTTGGTGCGTCCGCCACCATTGCTTGAGTGATCCCCGTTAGATTGGTGATAGCTGCAGGAATATAGGTTTCAGGGTTGATTAAGGTTTCGTAAGTATCGATTACTTTAGTACCATCATGAATGGCAATGGCGATTTCAATAATCTTACTTCTGGTGGCCATGCCGCCCGTCGTTTCAATATCTATGATTGCGTACTTCTTCACTTCTTGGAGGTTAAAGTAACGACAAAATAAACTCGTCCAACTTGATGGACTTATGATTTCATTGTTACTAGGAGATTATCAAAAATCTCATTAATAAAATAAATCTTCTCCTTTTTCTCCAACATAGAAAGGTATGGTCCAGCCAATGCGAAAACCAGTTAATACATCTATTCTTTTGGTGTTATCTTTAGTCCGAGTAACAAAGTTACTATTTCTTCTACTTTTTGTAAATGCTTGAGTGAATTCAAACCCTGCGAAAAAATTGGCGCCTCGATTAGTACTTAAATGTTGATAACCAATAAATTGTTCTAAAGCTAGGCCATTACTTAGTTGATCGTATCCTTCTTTATAGTCTCCAGCTATTTGTTGAGCCGTTCCAGATTCATCTTGGATTCTTATTTTGTGTTGTAAGAGGCCAGCTCCAATGGTTGCTCTAATACCAGAACGTTTATTCTTTTTTGATAGGGTAAATAATTTACCGATCAATCCCCCGACATAGAAACCGCGTTCTCTTAACACAACCACAGCGAATTGTCCTGTACCAGCTCCACTATTACCAATAAGGAAGCCCTCACTTGTCCTAATAGTAGCTAATACATCCTCTTTTACATTTTGGCTAAATAAATTATTTCCTTTAATACCTAACATCCAGTTGCCTTTTTCCGTAAGGTATTCTATACTTCCGCCTATGCTGAAATTAGATCCAAAACGATCTGATAGATCTGCGGAGGGAACATGAAATCCATAGCTCGTATTAAATAATATTACGCTATAAGCGTTATTGGAAGAAGATTGTGCCATGCAGCAAATCGGATGACATACCAATATTAAAAATAACAATATAAAGGTTCGGCTCATTTTTTGAGTATTTCAAGGTAAAGGTAGCATAGAAAAGAGGATTTATAAACTAACTAAAAGATTGTTTCTGCTTTTTTCTTCCAATAAAGTTAAAAATCATTTAACTTAAACCTTCCCCTCCGTAACCCTCCGCTTTATATACTACACTACACTAACTTACTACACTTATTATGAAAAGAGTATTAATCACCGGCGCTGCTGGATTCTTAGGGTCTCACTTATGTGACCGTTTCATTAAAGAAGGATACCACGTTATTGGAATGGATAATTTATTGACTGGTAGTCTATCAAATATTGAACATTTATTTCCATTGGAACAATTTGAGTTTCACCATCATGACATTACAAAATATGTACATGTTCCAGGAGAGTTAGACTATATATTACATTTTGCATCTCCAGCAAGTCCTATTGACTATTTAAAAATGCCTATTCAAACGATGAAGGTAGGGGCTTTAGGTACACATAATATGCTGGGCGTTGCCAAAGCAAAAAATGCTAGAATCTTAGTGGCTTCTACTTCAGAAGTATATGGTGATCCTCTAATACATCCTCAAGTAGAGGAATATTGGGGAAATGTTAATCCTATTGGTCCTAGAGGCTGCTATGATGAAGCCAAGCGTTTTTTAGAGGCAATTACTACGGCTTACCGTACATATCATAAGGTAGAGACTCGAATTATTAGAATTTTCAATACTTATGGACCAAGAATGCGTGTAAATGATGGACGTGTTTTACCAGCATTTTTCTCTCAAGCTATCCGAGGAGAAGGCTTGACTGTTTTTGGAGATGGTTCTCAAACACGTGCTTTCTGCTATGTGGATGATTTAGTAGAGGGAATTTATCGTTTATTACTAAGTGATTATCACTTGCCAGTTAATATTGGAAATCCTGATGAGATTACTATTAAAGAATTTGGAGAGGAGGTCTTAAAGTTGGTAGGTAATCCAAAATCGAAATTGATTTATAAGGATTTACCGAAAGATGATCCTAAAAAACGTAGACCACATATTGCAAAAGCACAAGAAATATTAGGCTGGAACCCTACCGTAGATAGAGAAGAAGGATTGAAACGGACATATGAGTATTTTAAAACGGTTGTGAAAGTACCAGAGACTGTTTAAAGAAATATAAAAGGTAAGGCAAAGTGAAAGAATAAATTAGCCATTTTAAACTGCCCTTTTTCCTTCTAAGAAATGCTAAAAAAGGAACCGTAGCCCAGCTATGCTTAATTTTTTAGCATTCCTTAGAAGAAAAAATGTCTAGCTTAAAACGACCAATTTATTCTTACACTTTGC
>JALZWC010000730.1 GCA_023300255.1 Saprospiraceae bacterium
TCTGCCCTACCAGTGAGAATTGAGCGGATACTTTTGTGTCTAGTAAATTATTTTATAATAAATTGATTATCATTAGTTTATGTATTTGTAATTAAAATAATATTTTTTCATCCCCGATGCTAAAATAATTTAAATATATTTTAGCCGTAAAAAAAATACGGCAATGTTCTTTTTTTATGTTATGTTTGACTTACAATCAAATTAAAAAATAATGTTAACTCGATTTTCAACGTCAAATTTTAAAGGTTTCAATACAGAATTTACCTTCAATTTACGAAATACAAATGGGTATGAATTTAACAAAGAAAGTGTAAAAAATGGAGTTGTTAACCATGCTATTATCTATGGCCAGAATGGAGTTGGTAAGTCAAATCTTGGGCTTGCGATCTTCGATATTATAGGTCATTTAACAGATTTAAATAAAGCTCAATATTCTAGCTATTTAAATGCGTTTAATAAATCTGATACTGCCAATTTTCATTACGAATTTTTAATTGATTCGAACAAGGTTATCTATAAATATCAAAAAACGGACTATACAACCATTGTATCTGAATCTTTTTCTATCAATGGGCAAGAATTAATATCCGTTGATAGAAGAATTAGTAACGAAGCGAAGATCAATCTTAAAGGTACGGAGAATTTAAAAACAACTTTATCGAATAAAAATTTATCGATTTTAAAATATGTAAATAATAACTCTATTTTAGATGAAAACATCGAGAATCAAACTTTTTTAAATTTTTTCAAATTTATCGAAGGATTACTATTTTTTAAATCTTTAAATCACCCTATATATATAGGTTTAGAAATTCCTTCAAAAGGAATACAAGAGGATATAATTGAGAATGAGAACGTCCCTGATTTAGAAATATTTTTAAATAAAGCTGGCATCGAATGTAAACTAGTAGTTGAAAAGCAATCTAATAAAAATATTATAGCATTCGATTTTAATGGAAAAACGATTCCTGCTTCTAATGTTGCTTCAACTGGTACAATATCACTTATAAGCTTTTATTATTGGTTACAAAGATTAAGAAAAGAATCAAAAGTTTCGTTTTTATTTATTGATGAATTTGACGCATTTTATCATCATAAATTATCCGCCTTAATTGTTGAAGAGTTAAAGAAGACAGGAGTTCAATTTATTTTAACAACTCATAATACGTCTATTATCACTAACGACTTATTAAGACCTGATTGTTATTTCTTAATGAATAAAAAGTCAATTAAATCTTTGGCTAAAAGCACTCCTAAAGAATTGAGAGCAGCTCATAATATTGAAAAAATGTATAAAGCAGGTTCATTCAATGTCCAATAATATACTTTTTGTATTTGAAGGTGAGAAAACAGAAAAACAAATAACTGATAATCTCACAAAGTATTTTCTAAACAGCGATGAAAATACAATCGTTCAGTGTGCCTACTGCAATGATGTATATGAACTACACAAAGTCATTTCTCAAGATCAAGACTTAGATACCTTTGCATTATTAAAAGAAATTCCACAAAATGAAGCATCTCTCGCTTCCTACAAGAGAAGTGATTTTGCAGAAATATATTTGTTTTTCGACTATGATGGTCATGATAATTTAGCTGAAGATGATAAAATAAAAGAAGCATTAAATTTCTTTAAGGAGGAAACTTCTGCTGGAAAGCTATATATAAGCTATCCTATGGTTGAAGCATTAAAACATATCCCAAGCGCAACAAATTTTAAAGATTTAAAAGTACTTGCCAAAGAAAATATTCGATATAAAAAAAATGTAAATACTGAGACACAAAACTCGTTGAAACAAATTAAAAAATATACAAAAAACATTTGGATTTACCTGATTGAATTACACCTGAGAAAAATGAATTTTGTAACGAATGGTGATTACTCCTTACCAAAAGAATATATTCCTCAACAAAAAATATTTTTAAAGCAACTAGAAAAATATATTAAAGTTGATGCTACAGTTGCTGTTTTAAGTTCTTTCCCTATTTTCTTATTTGATTACTATGGCTATAGTAGTATTTCAAATTTTCTTGCTGGAAAATAATTTTAAAGAACTTTATTATTTGATCTAAGCCTCCTTTTTAATAAGTCACCTCCTTTGTCCACAAAAAGATGTTTTATCATAAAATCCATTGATTCTCGAAAGTACCTACTTACCTTTGTTCTAAAATAAAGAATTATGACAACGTTTTCTGAATTAGGAATAAGTGATGCTTATATAAAAGGACTGAAAGAGCTCAATATTGTAGAGCCAACTCAGATTCAAAAAGCAGTCATACCAATGCTTTTAAACACGAAGACAGATTTAATTGGTTTAGCGCAAACAGGAACTGGAAAAACAGCAGCTTTTGGATTACCTATGTTAAATACAATTGATCCTACGATACCAAAAGTGCAAGGTTTAATCATTGCACCAACACGGGAGTTGGTCCAACAAATAAAAAAGCAACTCTTCAAATTTACTAAGTACATTGACGAGAAGATTTTTGTAGAAGGCGTTTACGGAGGGGAGAAAATAGAGCGGCAAATTAAGAATTTAAGGAGACCGACTCATATTGTGGTCGGTACACCAGGTCGTTTATTAGATTTAATAGAGCGGAAAGCCGTATATATTGATCAGGTTAGAACCTTAATACTCGATGAAGCGGATGAAATGTTGAGTATGGGTTTTAAAGAAGATTTAAATAAAATTCTAACCTATAATACGACGGAACGAAAGACTTGGTTGTTTTCTGCCACGATGCGTGCAGATATTAAAGAGATCGTTAAGACCTATATGTCAGCTGATGTTGCTAGAATTCAAGTCAACAAGGATTCTTTGGTCAATGAAAATATTTCACATCATTTTATAAATACAGAGATTAAGGATAAATTAACGGTCATTACCTATCTGCTTAAAAGAAGAAAAAAGGAGCGAGGGGTTATATTTTGTAGAAGTAAAGCAGGTACCAAAGCATTAGCCAAACAATTACTAGACGCAGGTTTTGCGGTAGGGGCATTAGAAGGAGATATGAAGCAGATAGAACGGGATAAGGTCATGCGGGCTTTTAAAAAAGAACGAATTCAATTTTTGGTGTCTACGGATGTTTTTGCAAGAGGCATAGATGTGAATAACCTCACTTTTGTCTTACATCATCAAATGCCAGATCAGTTGGTCTATTATACGCATAGAAGTGGTAGAACGGCAAGAGGCGGTAAAAAAGGACAGTCCATAGCTTTGATTATTCCTGGGGAAATGCAAAAGATATTGGATGCTCAAAAAAAGCTGGGTATTACTTTTAAGCATATGCCTATGTGATAGTGGGGATGCTATGGAATTACTTTTAAGTCTAGAACCTCTCAATTCGCCAGCCTTGAAAAGGCGACATAACCTAGCCTAGGACATAGTTCTAGGTATTAGGTCATTAGCGTCTCTAAGCCCTGAAGGGGCGGCATAGTAAGCAACTGCTAGCATATGTCGCCCCTTCAGGCTTTTTTATTAAATGTTCTTACCTAATCCATAGTTGCGTTCCTAGCTGTCAATTAAAGAAACGCACGCTAGATAGCAGAAACATGGAAAGTGGGGGAGATCTAGGGTTCACAGAAAGATGACAGCCATTTTGAAAATTTCTGCCATCACCAGTTTCTACAGCATCCTCTTTATCATCAAGGGGGATTTCCTAATCAAAGTGTAACAGGACAAACCAAAAAGACCAAGTAATTATCTCTAAACTAGCAGTCTATTAAGCGTAACGAAAAAGCGCTCCCCCTTGGGCAGGGGTGATTGGTTCTATGCAAATCATAAATCATAGTTCATAAATCATACATCATA
>JALZWC010000731.1 GCA_023300255.1 Saprospiraceae bacterium
TCGTTTACAAACAACGAAATTTGGTCATTTTTTAAGCGAAATTTATCTCTATTCTCTGCTCTCTATTCTCTGCTCTTTTCTTATGTATAGTAGTATGTTTGTGGCAAAAGAAAAAACAAATAAGTAGCTATTATCTAAAATAAACACGAATGCTATGAAAGGCACTTCTTTAGGGAAATGGATATGGGTTTTATTAGGGGGATTAAGTTTAATCATTCGGTATACGCTTAGTGCTCCTACGATCGAACAATATTATAGTCGAGGGTTATTTTTGTGGATTAGACGGATCATTGACACTGGACTGGGTTGGTTTCCTTTTCCGTTAATCTATTTATTCTTTTTTCTATTAATTGTTTGGTTAATAAAATCTATTGTACAAACCAATTGGAGCAACTTCTTCCAATGGAATAGAGTGGGGCAACATCTGTTATCTATAACGGCTTTTTTAGGCGGCGTGGCTTTTTTTTTCTTTTTCTTATGGGGTTTTAATTATGGTAGAATACCTTTTACGCAACAGCTATCTTTAAAATTAGAACCGATTCCGATAGATACTTTGAAGGAAAAATTAAACTATAAAACAGAAGAATTATTGATACTTCGGGAACAAGTTGCTGCACAGCGAACTGCCGCTTTAGATACTGCTTTTCAGCCTATTAATATGGAGCAACTAATTCGACAAAGTGTGGTACAGAGCTTAAAAGAAGTGGGTTATCCTACAGCAGGTAAGGTAAGAGGACGGAAATTAAAACCTAAAGGTATTTTTCTGCGGTTTAGTTCTGCTGGCTTGTATTGGCCATTTGTTGGAGAGGGAAATATTGATAGTGGTTTGCATGTATTGCAACAGCCATTTACGATGGCGCATGAAATAGCTCATGGCTATGGAATTACCAATGAAGGAATCTGTAATTTTATCGCCTATCTAGCCTGTCAAAAATCTAATGATTCTTTTATTCAATATGCAGGTGCTGTGTCTTATTGGAGATACCTTGCAGGTGCATATCAACAGCATAGACAGGAAGAGTATTGGTCGTTTCGAGAGCAGCTTCCAAAGGGCTTTTTAGCAGACATGGATGCCATTAACACTACCCTTCGTCAATATCCCGATATTATGCCACGGTTTAGAAACTTTGCCTACGATAAGTATCTTAAGAGTCAAGGTATTTCGGAAGGCTTGCAGAGTTATAGCCAGATTGTGATGTTGGTGGAAGCTTGGGAGAAAAAAGAGCGCGATAAAGAAAGTGCGAATGTACGGAATCTAAATTAGGCATAATTCACCACGGATTTTCCTGTGGGAAATACGCGGAATAACACGGTTACTTTATTAGATATGCTCTAGGTTGTGAGCGGCTTGATGCTGTTTGATTTATAGACATTAATTAGACATAATAGAACCTGCGTTCCTTGGAAGGCAGGTTCTATTATGTTTAGCTAGACTCAAGATCCATCCCTCAATATAAAACACAATCAGGAAATTTTTTCATTAACCGTTTCCCTTTTTTAATATTTAATACACTCAAGGCAGAGGCCAGTGCATCTGCTAGCGCACAATTGGGAGCCTTAATATTGACAATCTCGTTATGCGTTAAGCCCAAACCTGTTTTAGGATTAATAATATGAGAATATTTCAGCCCATTGAAATCGAGAAATTTATAGATATCTCCTGAACTAGCAATTGCGGCATTCTCTAAATAAACAACTAATTCTTGTTCTCGTTTTTTAGACCAATCTTTGGTTTCTTCTTCAAAAAAATCTAGAGAAGGAGTGCGCGTTTTTCTACTCAGCATTTTGACTTTCCATCCCTGAGAATCAGGGGGACTTCCTTTTGCATAAATATCTCCACCACCATCTATCAATGCATTCTGTATACCATGCCCTTTTAACACATCCCAAATAGCATCTACTGTATACCCTTTTGCAATACCTCCTAGGTCTAATCGCATCCCTTCTTTAGTAAGCGTTACACTATTCGTTTTAGCATCTAATTTTAGCTGTTTATAACCTACTTTTTCTTTAGCTGCGGCTACTGCAAAATTATCAGGAAAAGCTTTTTGTCGAATGGCTCGGCGCCATAATTTACTCAATGGACCTATAGTTACATCAAAAGCTCCTTTACTCTTTTTAGCAATAGATTGTGCTAAAGTTAGTACGGTCCATAAATCCTTACTGACCATCGTTTTTTGGCCACTGCCTGCTGTTATGGATAGTCGACTTAGTTCACTACCAGGATCATAATCACTTAATATTTTATTCAATGCATCGACCCGATCAAATGCTGCTTGAGCTGCCTGATCTGCTTTTTCTTGGGAAGGGGCATACAATACTAAGCGAAATTCTGTGCCCATTTTGGGTTCGCTGTATTCAAATCGGTCTAGTGATTGACTAAGTAAAACGGTGGAACTAGTAATAAAAAAGCCTATAAATAGGCAAAAAGATATCCCATGCCTCAAAAGGGCAGATGTTGTTATTTGTTTCTCATTCATACTGCTAATGTTGTATTTTATACTTTATATTATTAGGACAGATAAGCTTTTATTTCTCTGCTCTAATGATACACGGTAACCCTAAAGATAAGCAGCATTTGCATTCGTTGCCAGAAAGAATTGAGTTTGGTCTGTTTTTAACTTAATTTTTAGATATAGAGCTTATTTGGACTTGTCTAGCCGCCAGGCAGGCACAGAGCACACGGAGAAGACACAGAGTAAACAAAGAGCACTAAATGATTATAACTCTGTGATTTCTGTGTCTTCTTTGTGATCTCTGTGTCCAGAATATTTTATGCAGCAATCCACCCGTATCTACTAAGTTGGATCGTTTGACAAATTGACGTCGGTTGATTATAGCCGATTTTTTTTCGTTTTTCATTTAGAGCTGACGTTTACTAAACCTCAAAGGTTTAGTAAACGTGCATCCAACGTGTATCCAATAGATTACAGCACCAACCAATAATTCACCTTCAAGACCAATGATCTATTCTTAGGACCAAAGGTCTCCACCATATAATTATCCGTATAAACTAAAAACACATCAGACATTGGAGCGAATCGCCATTGGAAGCGAGTATTAATATTAAAATTATCCGCTTGGGTATTATATTGTAAGAAAGTAGTTAAGAATAGATTTCTGTTAAAGCTGATTTCTACTTTAGGACTAAAGGCCCATATCGTAGTAGCGCCAAACTCATCTGGAAAACTTAATTTATTATATTCTATTTCTAATCCGAATACGCCCCAAGGTTGGGTTCTATATCCAAATTCTGTAGACACTTGATTTAACGTACCATTATAGAATCCACCCGTATTAACATCTACTTCAAATTGAAATAATTTTCGTCCATCTGATTCATAATTAATGCCTACTCTGTTATGCTGGTATCTACCGACGGGAAGTGGCACTCCATCTGTAAAAGAAAAAGGAAATCGAAGATCGATCTCATTATTTTCAAGGCCAAGTCTTAAGCTACTTCCATTTTTATATTCCTGTCTGTAGCCTAGAGAGATGGAGCGTTCTACAAAATTGAAGTCGGGATCAAGCGTGAAAAAAGTCTCTGTTGAGATAGAATGTCTGTTGAGGTAATTAGATTTTTCAGGAACAAATTGAAAGTTTACGGGAGCAAAAATGGTATTGTAACCTAAACGAATGGTGGTATCTCTTACCGCATCATAGTTGTTGACTCGATTGACGAATCCTACCTCTGCAAAATAATTAGTACCTACTTGACTCCAATCAAAAACAGCATTTAAAATTTTACCAGAGTATTCGCCTCCGAAGGTGGTGAAATAGTTATCGCTTGTAATCTCTTTTTTAAAACTATGCTGATATCCAGCCCAACCGTTCCATTTACCGTCATTGCTTTGGTAATTATATTCTAAACCTGCATTTCGACCATAGTCCGTATCACTAAATTCACCGTCCTCCCTCGCTTGCCTGTTGATAAAGATTCCTTTGATTTGTGATCGACCAAATATCCGTTGGTTAAATACAGCAGTAGAGTAGTTTTGTGCCAACTGATCTGCTGTGGCTTTTGTTTGTACATTCATCAAACCAATTCTAGTACTACTAGTAACATTTCCTGTTATTCTAGCGCCATAGGTAATGGGGACCGTTTGTCCATCACCATCTATTCCTATACGACGAGAGAAAAAAGGACGTGCTATTGGTATACCAAAATTGGAGAACATATCACTATTTTCAATAAAGAAAGTTCGTCTTTCTGGAAGAAAAATACTAAATCGTGTGAGGTTAGTTACCTGTTGATCTACCTCTACTTGTGAAAAATCAGGATTGACCGTTAGGTCTAAATTAAGGGAAGGAGTGAGCGCAATTTTAGCATCTAGGCCTACATCAAAATTATAATCGGTAGGCGTACCTGCTTCAGAATCCTTAAAAGAATTGGTATTTATGTATGGAATTACAGAAATATTTCCATTGGTCTTTTTTGGAGAAGCGTCCCAATCTAAACGGCCAGTATAACCCATATCAATAAACCAAAATTGTCGAGGTACTTGTGCCCAAACATCTTGTCTATTATTTTTCTTATCGTTTCTAAAAAAATTGATCCCCCAAGTAGTTTTACCTACTTTGTATCGGATAGTCTTGAATGGAATAGCCATTTCTACTGTCCAACGATCAGCAGAAATTTGTGTTTCTACATACCATCTATTATCCCATTCCCCACTATAGTGTTCCCCACCTGTTCCACCTCCGCAAGCGACATCTGTTTGTACACCATAAGGATTTGTGCCGAAGAGAAAACCGGAAGAAGCTTCATTTAAAGGATCTAGCACAACACCAACATTATCTCCGCCCCAGAAACCAATATCTCTTTTCAAGGTCGTAACAATATGGTTAGGACTATCAAAACAAGTGGCAGAAACATATAAGAAATCCTCGTCGTAGGTGAGTCGCATCTCTGTTCTCAGTACCGCTTTTATATTATCCTTTGGATTTTTTTGCCAAAAATCAGAGGCCACATCAGCACTAGTCCAATCGGTTTCATTTAGCTGCCCATCCAATACTATTTTGCTAGTAGCTTTTTTAATACTTATAGCATATTTCTGTTGGTTCTCTCTGTTATCTACTTGCCCCAATGCATTAAAGCAAAAACTAAGTAGGAAAATAATTGGTAATAATAGTTTCATCAGTAGGTATCAATAACGGTGAAAGGTGAAATTGTAGATGTGAATGATTTTTGTTCGGTTGTAGAGGGAAAATACACTTTTTGATTAAACAGCATTTCACTAAATACTTCTAAACTAACGCATTTTAGCGAAACAGGCTTTAGGTTAAAAAGTTGCACAAAAATAAAACAATTGAAGGTAGGGAAGAGGGGGACTTATTGGAATTTACCTGTTTTGTCTTCAAAGCAAACATCCTTATCTTTCTTTAAATGAATTTGAATATTCAGTATCAACTCTTGAGCGCCTGCTGTTAAGGCTGCCTCCTTGGCTGCTAATGCCACCCTTAATACCTGATCTAAGGAACCTTCTATAATGGTAGCAAACGGCTGTACTTCATACTTCAACCCTGAAGATTGGATTACTTCTATGGCCTTATCTATAATCGGATAAGCATCTGCTTCATTGATTGGAATGACTTGTAGGGAAAGGTTTACTTTATTCATTTTTGGGAGTTTAGGCAAAGTGTAAGAATAAATTAGCCATTTTAAACTGCTCTTTTTCCTTCTAAGAAATCCTAAAAAAAGAACCGTAGCCAGCTATGCTTAATTTTTTAG
>JALZWC010000732.1 GCA_023300255.1 Saprospiraceae bacterium
TCAATATGGAGTTCTTTCCGTAATTTAGCTCTAAAACTCATAAGAAATGAGACAACAAAAACACGTAAGATTTGATTGGGCAATAAAACGCCTCCTCCGACAAAAAGCAAATTTCAATATTTTAGAAGGCTTTTTGAGTGAATTACTCAAGGATGATATTTCTATAATAGAAATTATCGATACCGAAAGTAATCAAGAAACAGAGACCGATAAATTTAACCGAGTTGATATTTTAGTGAAAGATAGAAAGGGGGAACTCATTATCATTGAAATCCAAAATTCTTATGCAATTGATTATTTTTTGAGGATTTTGTATGGTATTTCCAAAGCGATTACGGAACATATGAGTACAGGTGATAAATGGACATCGGTTAAAAAGGTAATTTCAATTAATATCGTTTATTTTGATTTAGGAAGAGGGAAAGATTATATTTATAAAGGAACGACGACCTTTTCAGGCATTCATCAAAATGATGAATTACAATTGTCTAGTGCTCAACAAAGGATGTTCAAAAAAGAAAAAATACAGGATTTATATCCAGAAATTTATCTGATTAAGGTGAATAATTTTGATGATACGGCCAAAGACACATTGGATGAATGGATCTACTTTTTGAAGAATAGTGAGATCAAAAAAGATTTTACGGCTAAAGGTTTAAAAGAAGCGGAAGAAGTACTAAAAGTAGCGAATATGGAAGATGCAGATAGAAGGGAATATCAACGATTTGGAGAGGTACTTTCAGATAGAGCAAGTCAAGCATTTAGTATTAGGATGGAGATTGAAATGGCAGTAGAGAAAGAGCAAAAAGCTCTTGAAGAAGTAATGAAAGAAAAAGAACGAATCTTAAAAGAAACGGAAAACAACTTAAAAGAAACGCAAGAACTTGCAATAATTGCGATGATTAAGAATACAAATCTTTCAGATGCAGATATAGCCAATATACTAAGTGTAGATGTAGAAAGGGTAAAGAATATTCGAAAAAATAAAAAATAAAAAAAGATGGCGAAAAGCTATTTGAATCGTTAATTAACTTACGCAGGATGTAAAAATTTAAACAGCCTCTCTAATTCAACTTCATCGCATGCAGCAACTAATAGAATGCATCCCCAACTTCAGCGAAGGCAGAAACCCCAAAACAGTCGCCGCCATAGCCACCGCCATCCAACAAGTCGAAAACGTAAAACTATTACACATAGATCAAGGAGAAGCAGCCAATAGAACCGTTTTTACATTTGTCGGTCCACCCAAAGAACTAATAGAAGCAGCCTTTCAAGCCATCAAGACGGCATCGGAATTAATAGATATGACACAGCAAACGGGGGAGCATCCAAGAATCGGTGCGACAGATGTATGTCCATTAGTACCGCTGGCTAATATTTCTATGGAAGAGGTTATGCAGTATGCACAAGAGCTAGGACAGCGAGTAGGGAACGAATTGGATATTCCAGTTTATTTATATGAAAATTCTGCCAGTCAACCAGCCCGTAAAAACTTGGCAACGATCCGTTCAGGAGAGTATGAAGGTTTGGCCGCCAAAATGGAATTACCCGAATGGCGACCAGATTATGGGCCAATGAAATTCAATGCAAAGTCTGGCGCTACAGTATTGGGAGCTAGAGACTTTTTGATAGCCTATAATGTGAATTTAGATACGGATAATGTGGAGATAGCTAATGAGATAGCTAGAACGGTTAGAGCTAGCGGTCGACTAGTACTACAACCAGATGGGACTAAAAAGAGAGTAGCAGGGCAACTAAAATATCTGAAGGCGATTGGTTGGTATATAGAAGAATATGGTAAAGCGCAGGTGTCTATGAATTTGACCAATATGCATCAAACGAGTGTACACCATGCCTTTGAAGCTTGCGTAGCAGCAGCGGAACAACTAGGGGTGAAGGTGACCGGCTCCGAATTAATTGGCTTGATTCCTCAACAACCATTGTTAGATGCGGGGAAATACTATAGTGCTAAAAATGGGAAAGTGATTACTGATGTAGGGGAGTTGATTAGAATAGGTATAAAGGAATTGGGGCTAGATGAGTTGGCGCCTTTCAATCCAGAAGAACGGGTTATTGAGAAATTACTAAGTACGAAGTACGAATCTAGATAGAGGAAAACAAGCTCTGATTTATTGAAGAGATGCTACGTGTCGGACACCTTCAAAGGTGTCCGACACGTATTCTGACGATTACTTATTGATCTTCAATTCTTTCTCACGGAACATACCTCCGCCCAAACAACAATTTCTCCTGCCAATATTTAGACGTAGAAATATCCTCTATCATTACGCCTTTAGAGGTTGTACTATGAATTATTTTCATGCCATCTGCATCATTAGATACGACCATAGCCACATGAGAAATATTATCCTTCTTCTTAAATCTAAAAAATAATAAATCGCCAGGCTTTGCCGCACCCTGTGTTATTTTGGTCCCCTTTCCAGCTTGGGCACTAGAACTTCTAGGGATCGCTATGCCTGCCTTATTATAGACATAAGAAGTGAATCCAGAACAATCGAATCCTTTAGGGCTAGTTCCGCCATATTTATATTTGCTGCCCGCTAATTTCTTTGCTTCTGTGATAAGAGTGTATCTAGCAGGGCTGGATTTGGTCGTACTATTGCTAGTAGTATCTATTCTATTGCTCTCTTCCACTTTCATTATCGAGGAACAAGCATATACTAGCAATGCTATTAGAAGAGGGGGTACTATTTTTCGCATTTGTTTATTTTGAAAGCCTTTTTTGTTTGATAATATTAACGTTTATTTGGTAGCCTTTAGTTTTATTGTTATTAAAATAAAATAGATAAGGAAGCTACCCGTCGAAATAATGATCTTGCCTTCTTATTGATTTTTTTACAATTATTTCGCATCGGCTAAAGCCAATGTTGGTTATTGAACCTGCCTTCCAAGGAACGCTATGGTATATACATAAGTATTCAGGATTGGCTATCGCCAAGGAAATAAATTGAACCTGTCTTCCAAGGAACGCAGGCAGGCGCAGAGACGGGGAGATGCAGAGGCTTAGCTACATTTTAACTACACTTGACTCTGCATCTCTGCGTTCAATAAAAACCTCATTGGCGACAGCCAATTGTGAATAGTAACAATTGAACCTATGAACTAACTACGCCTAGCCTAAAGCTTCGACTTAG
>JALZWC010000733.1 GCA_023300255.1 Saprospiraceae bacterium
CAAAGTTTTGCAACTTGGGAAGTCTTGGTTCTCAAGGAATTAAATCTTCCCAAGTCTCGAAGACTTTGTAAGATCCGTAATTAGCGGTTAGCCTGTTCCAGTGGTCGGATCAAGCTGCACGCTAAAAAACGGGGGAGTACCCAAGGGTACCCCCGTTCTTGAAAACCCAGTTATATTGTAGACAAGTGAATAAAAGTAGGGTAGTAGATAGAATAGGAATTGTTAACTATTACTATGTCTATTCAACTACCCCTTTATCTTTACTTGGCGATTATCATCTTGTGGGTAGCTACGCCAAAAGGTGTAGCTACCTGATAGAAATAGGTGCCATTAGGCAATTGATCTGAAACGAATTTTAGTTGGTTAGTACCTTTCGAATAGTGTTGTGTTGTTTGTAAAATATTTTGTCCGTGTATATTAAAAACGCTTAGAGTAGTTAGGGCTTCTTCAGGTAAATAGAAATTAATAGTCGTTGTTGTACTAAATGGATTAGGTATGTTTTGAGATACCTTAAAAACTTCGCCCTCTAAATCAAGCACGGGGGTAGTGTACTCTTGGTGTAAAGAAGGCGAAGGGCTTATAGTAGAACCAAAATTCAAAATTTCTGATGAATCAGGTGATTGAAAAGACAAAGTACAATCCAACCAGTGCCCGCTGAAGCTATAAGCTTCAGCGGGAGTTGGATCAGAGGTAACGCTTAGCAACTCGTTTAAGTGTCCGTCTGTTGTAGCTTTAAAAGTAAGGCTGAACAAGACAGAGTTGTTGTCATGGGATAATAATGAGTGCCAGCTAGTGGTAAGGGATCCTTCCAGTCCTTTACGCCACCCATGGATATTGTCGGGTGTCACTATACCTCCGATTTTGTTGGTTAAGATCAAATCGTGGAATTTAAAAGTGGCTTGAAAGCCAGAAATGTTTTCAAACTGTGGTGCATAAAAAGGTATTGTATAAGTTTTCCCACGTTCCACTTTTAAGTCATGAGTATATATAAAGAAAGCTGTTCCAAAATTTCTAGAGGTCGAGGATCTATAAGAGTTGGTTGCGTCCCCATTGACGTCGCCAATTTTTACGCCTATAAAATCCATATACACATTGTCGGTATTTAATGCTTCTACAGCATAAGATTCTTCAACAACTTCTGTGAGTGGATTGCTTGTTTGAAATTGGAAGTTTTTATTAATAAACCGCCAGCTCTTATTATTTGGGAATTGAGTTATTTGGCCTAATATCGTTTGACGAATAATAACCATATCGTAAGTAGTAATCGTACCCGATTTATTTACATCTGCTGCTATATATTGATAAGGAGATGTGAATATAGAAGTCCCAATAATATGCTTGTTAATTAGTAATAAATCGAAAGTGCTGACACCATTTCTTGGATTGGTGTTATTTGATGGAGCAATCGTATAATCACTATTATTAGGAAGCATCATTTGAAAATTGCCTGCTTCGTCAGATTTGGTTATTCTTGTACTTGTACCGATAATATCAATTTCAGTATCTTCTATTGGCGCACCAAATCTGTTTGTTATGGTACCACCGATCATTGTCTCCTCACAATCAATGTTTATCGGAGCTTGTATCTCTATTTGAACAGGGCAGGAATTATAATTTCCAGTAGCATCTACTACAAAGAGTAACATCGATACAATTCCTTCATCTGAACAAGTAAAGGTAATTTGTTGAGGAAGCATTTGTACTTCAGTTAATACGCTAGGTGTATCTACTCGTAAAGATTCATGCCATAAGAAAAAACTTAATTCACTTTGATCATTACAGTTGTCATAACTACCGGAATCTAAACTATCTGCATGAACAATTACCATTCTATTTATGGTATCTAGGGTTGCAATGATGCCTCTTGCGCATCTTGGCGTAGGTGCAACACCGTCTATAAATTGATATAGAACAGTAGTATCTGTTTGGTTACCAAATTCATCTGCGACTTGCCAAATAACGGTGTAAGTAGTATCTGGTAAAACGGTTTGTAAAAAAGAAGAACTGTTACCTGCATCCAGTAAACGCCCATTTTTTAAAAACTGCCAATTAAAATTTAATCCATTTGTAGATAACTCATTACAGTCTCGTGCATCTACTGAGAACATTCTATTGTCGTCACATTCTAAAGGACTACTTCCGAAGGTTTGATCTTCTTCTCCAAAAGGGGCAGCATCTCCTTTACCTAATAAGACATTGTCTATCTCCCCAAGTACTAAGAAAGGGGCTTCATTATCCACAAAATGGATGATTTGTACATAGGTAAAGTGATCTTCATCTGGATGGTCACTAGCAGTAATTATATTTGGAGAACGAACAATATCGTCGCTATCTGCTTCTCTGCCAATGGCAAGCCATTGGTCATCTCCATTCGTTAGACATTGATTAATAATTGAATAAGTTCTATTGATTTGTTGGATGTTTCCTGATTCAAATCGTACCACAAAATCTCTAAAAGTCCAAGTGAAATCATCACAAGTACCTTCTTGAATAGGAGATGATGGTACTTCTATTTTATCTATATCACAATTGGTGAATTCATCTGCTGGAAAAGTAATGACCCAATCAGGTTGATAAATAATATCTATAATTTGTTCGACCCAAGGCGTAACATTTCCAGAGCGATCGATGGCTCTATATCTACGTTTTACATTGAGTGTTCGGCAATTACCTTCTAGTAATTGATACTCTTGTTCTATGATAGGAGTAATACAATTCGTATTATCTATACATAGTTCGCTAGGATCTCCGAATTCTTGATTAAAAAAGAAAGCCTGTGTAGGGAATAAGGGTAGCCATTCCTCTAGGTCAAAAGCATTATCTCCATCTATGTCAGTAGGTCTACCGATGTCTGTTGTTTCGAATTCATTACAGGCACGAGTAACAGGTGGTAATGCCATGCAACTAGGTTGTACTCTATCTATAGGATTTACAATACTGGAGCATATATTATAGTTGCCACTACCGTCAATGACTAATAATTCTAATAGCACATCCTTAAATAAATCGCAACATTCAAAAGCTACCTCCATTGACCATTCTGATAGGTCAATACTATCTCTCAGAAGAGGCACGGTATCCAATCTCATTTCTCCATCTAAACAATTACTTCTTTTAATAAGTATCTGTGTGATACCGCAGTTGTCTGAACTATTGTTGTCCAACTCAGTTGCTGATAAAGTAGCCATACCACTAGCACCTAAAGCAATTTCTTGGTTGATTTGACAAATAGCAATTGGTGCGATAGTATCTTTTATCATTAAATATCTAAAGCAGGTATCTCTATTGGATTGCGCCCCACAATTATCAGATGCCTCATAACCTATTCTAAAGGTACCGACTCCAAAATTAGTTTGAAAAACGGAAATGGCCCTGGTAGACCATTCCCTGTTTACCAATTCTTGTACGGTAAACTCCTTAACAATTGGTTTATCATCGCAGTTGTCTGTCGCTTCTGGTAAAGGAAAATTGAGGCTTATTAGGCAACTATTCGCTGGTAAAACAATCTGTTCTGCATTAGCTAATGCAGAGAAATTACAAGTAGTAAAAGTTGGTGCTATTGTATCTATTATTTGAATGGATTGCGTGTCTACTAATATAGCGAATCCTTGTGGATTACACTGGTCAATCAATTCATAAATGCGTTGGCGCGTAGCACCGCAATCTGTTCCAGTTTCTATATCTCTTACTTGTAGTAGAAAATCACAAATAGGGGTGTTTTCATCAAGAAGAATGGTATCTGTTACTTGGAATTCTCCATTAACTTGTAAACCACTCAGTAAAGCTATTGGACTGTCTTCTGTTCTACTAAATACATCAGTCACGGGAGCGTTACAATCTACTTCAATATCTAAAGGAATATTAATCAACTGACTGACGATTGGACGGAGCACTCTCAATGTATCAGTCCTTCTTGTAGCATTATTACAATCATCTACCACCAACCAATTAAGGGTATAACTAGGTTGGGTATTACAAGTCGTCATATTGGCTAGTATCGTTGTACTTTCTAAAGTAACGATGGTCGTACCACAGTCATCCATAGCAATAGGAGTAGTCATACTAGCCAAGACATTGTCAATATTAAAATCACAAGTATATATGGTATCTGTTCTAGATCCTTCTGTGAAGAAAGGCGCCGTCTGATCTTTTATAAGTAATGTATCTGTCTTTCTTGCAGCATTATTACAATCATCTACTACGAGCCAATTAAGGAGATAACCAGATTGGTTATTACAAGTTGTCCTATCATTTGCTAAGATACTTGTACTTTCTAAAGTGACGATGGTCATGCCACAGGCATCCTCAGCAGTAGGAAGAACTATACTAGCTAAGACATTGTCAATATTAAAATCACAAGTAAATATGGTATCTGTTCGAGGCCCTTCTGTGAAGAAAGGCACTGTCTGATCTTTTATAACTAATGTATCTGTTTTTCTTGCAGCATTATTACAATCATCTACCACGAGCCAATTCAGAAGATAACTGGATTGGTTATTACAAGTCGTTATATTATTTGCTAGGAGACTAGTACTTTCTAAAGTGACGATCGTCATGTCGCAGTCATCCGAAGCAGTAGGAAGAACTATACTAGCTAAGACATTGGCAATATCAAAATCACAGGTAAATATGCTATCTGTTCGAGGCCCTTCTGTGAAGAAAGGTACTGTTTGATCTTTTATAACTAATGTGTCTGTCTTTCTTGCAGCATTATTACAATCATCTATCACTAGCCAATTGAGAAGATAAATGGATTGGTTATTACAAGTCGTCCTATCATTTGCTAGGAGACTAGTACTTTCTAAAGTGACGATGGTTGTGCCGCAGTCATCCGAAGCTGTAGGAAGAGCTATACTAGATAAGACATTGACAATATCAAACTCACAGGTAAATATGCTATCTGTTCGAGGCCCTTCTGTGAAGAAAGGCACTGTTTGATCTTTTATAATCAATGTATCCGTCTTTCTTGCAGCATTATTACAAGCATCTACTACCAACCAATTGAGTAGATAACTAGGCTGGTTATTACAAATCGTTATATTATTTGTCAGGAGACTAGTACTTTCTAAAGTGACAATGGTTGTGCCGCAGGCATCCGCAGCAATAGGAGAATCTATACTAGTCAAGACGTTGTCAATATTAAAACCACAACTATAAATAGTATCTGTCTGAGGCCCTTCAGTGAAGAAAGGTACTGTCTGATCTTGTATAATTAATGGACTGCTACAAATGGCAGTTACTTTATCGGAGGCACATACTACAGTAGCATCTTTGGCTGTATAAACTTGTTGTATTTCTACAAAATATCGAGCATCACCACAAGTAATCAATGCATCAGATGGCAAAGAAGGATATTCTTCTGTCAGTGTGCTACCATGATCAAGAATAGTACCAGCTGCATCTTTAATTAAAATATTATAATGAAGTACGTTTTGAATAGGGAAGCAGTAATTTTCTATAACCATTTCTGGATAGATGGTTATATTACAATTGGTATTCGTACTAACAATAACCTCTTGCTTGCAGATCAGATCAGGTGCTTTAATTTCAAAAGCTACGCTTGTGGCAATACTCGGATCTAAAACAGCATTATAAGTTATTTCGTAACTGCCTACACCAAATGGGTTCGGTAATTGCATTCCTGCTTCAAAAGAAAGACAAGTCTCTCCACACAGTAGACCACTAGTTGTTTCGAAAATACGTACCATAGCGGAGTCAAACCGTAATGGCCCACATTCTGCAATAATTTCTGCTGCGGGTATAATTATTTCTACAGATTCTGCCCCGCAAACTAATTGTTGGGATGGTATAATTGGAGGGGTGAAACTAGCAATTCTTTCTGCACATTTAATATCTGCGATCCATCCCTTGGCTCCTTCATGATCTCCGTTAGTATGTAAGGAAAATGTTATGCAACTGGAGATATTGGTTTTTCTGTTAAAGGAAACAAATATAGCACCGCCAAATGCGGCTTCAATACCCTGCCCAGAAGCTTTGTCTATAAGCGGAGCATTGGTATCTGGTCCATCATAAACGAAGAGGGTATCTCCTGGGAGCAGATCAAATTCTTGAAAAAGCACCCCTAGCCTTTGGCTATTATCTTGGGGGCAAAAGGTAATGGTGCTATTTCGAACTTTTTTATCTATGTAATTAATTCTGAGGGTATCGCTAGAAAAAGAGAAGATGGAATCACAGTCCACTAAAGTGTGTGTAATATGATTGTTATCGATTGGGATAACAAAATCAAATGAGGAAGCGCTTAGAAAAGAAAGCCATAAGAACGCAAACGAGAGCGCTGCTAGTTGCTTTGTAAACTTAGTGTTTATAAACTTAGAGTTTATAGACGTAGAGTTGAAATGGATAATAGCGTTTCTGTTCCGTTCAATACACGGTACAGGCGTACATTGCTTCTTACGGCTCATATTATAGTGTTTCATATGTGATTCCTCTCTCTTGTACTTGCTACCATTCCAGCTATAAAGACTGACTAGCAGTTTAGGACAATTGAAAGAGAATAATCTAGTTTTGTGATACTACATTAGAATATAGTGGGTTCTATCGTCTCAAAAGACGAGTATCTGCAAAACCAATAGTGTTGCATTTCAGGAACAAGCCTGAGATGACTTATAAAATGGGAGATAAATAAACTACCCCGAAATGGGTAGTTATTTACCTAATCCCTAAAGGGTTTTACTAATATGTTATTAGTAAAATGGTTTGTAACTTTGAAGAATGAGTTGTTCGTATTCTTTCCTTCACGATACAGCATAGTGGCTGAGTAAAAGAAAAGAAGACTTTGATAGAATATTTTTTTTGTTGGGGAATTTGTACGCTTTGAGAATTTTTTTAATAGTTAGGCAGACAAGAAGAGACTTTATGTTCTTCTAGCTTAGTAAGGATAAAACAATAGATCTGTCATTTCAACAAGACTATTGTTTAGAAATAGCTATTAAAAAAATTGATGCATAAAAAATAAATAAAACCGAAGTAGTGAATGATATTCACTATTTATTTATTCTTTAGCCGGTTTGAGGCGTTGAGCGTTTTAACTTAAATCGGAGTTTGAATCGGTAAGAATGTTTGACTTAAAAAACATCAAACATATTTTTAATTATAATGTAAAGATGCACGTATTGGAAGGAATAAATCAAGGTCTAGCATAAAAAAATTATTATACGTGTATAAACGTATTTAGCTAAACGATTGATTTAAAAGAAACTACAAATAAATTTTATATTAAATTATTTTTTAATATTATATTTTTAGATAACTTTTTAATATTTGGCATCACGTTCGTTGTGCGTTTTAGAAGCTTGCACTTCTTTTTTTATTTGAATTGAAAGGAGTGTAAAATAAAGTTGGGGCCATTTCTACCCAATTGGTCCGATCACTTCCTGTAATCGAATCTAGCTGCACGTTTCATCCGACCACTGGAAGTGATCGGATGAATTCTTTCACTGTTCCAACTTTATTTTACACTCAAGAGAAATAAGTGTAAAATAATTTAGGGGCAAGTTCGAGCGGCTTAACATCCCTACCTCTACCCCTTGTCATTCCGCAGGAATCTGTACAACCTCTACATCCTCGTATATTAGTCTAAGGAACGTGTATGAAATAACTTCGTAATTTAGGCTGCTTCTTTTGCCCTTATTTTTCACTTTGTAAATAGTCACTATATCAACATAACTCCTATTTACA
>JALZWC010000734.1 GCA_023300255.1 Saprospiraceae bacterium
AGGGCATCGCCCTGACACCGTCTATAGCAAAAGTATTAGGACAAAATTCATAAGGAGCGTAGCTTCGTCACCGTATTTACTACATCTTGTAAAAGATATATATATACCATAGCGTGCCTTGGCAGGCAGGTTAAAAAATCCTTGTATAGTTGTTCTATAGAAGTATTTTTTAAAGATGAGCAAACGCTGTTTGTGAATCGCTTGCGGATGGGAGGCTAAGGGCAAAAGAAGCAGCCAAGAGTCTGAAGTTATTTTTTTATTATTTCTTATATAAGATAGGTAATATTTGTGCTAGAAAAATTGCTCTTTAAGGAGTAGGAAAAAGATTATAAAATGAAAATACGCTTAATCAGTAGAGAAGAAATTGATACGACTAAATGGAATAGCTGTGTTCATTTTGCCATCAATGGAAATGTTTTTGGCTATAAATGGTATATCGATACCATTACTAAAGATTGGGAAGCCTTAGTGGAAGATGATTATGCGTCGGTGATGCCTTTAATATGGAAAAAGAACTGGTTGGGGAAAAAAAGACTTTATACCCCTTCTTTAATGAGAGAGTCAGGAATTTATTCCGCCAATCCTTTATCGGAAAAAAGAGTTAGCTCTTTCCTAGAGGCTATTCCTAATACTTATAGAAAAGCGGCCATTCAAGTAGATCAATTTACTTTACCGCCGAATAATCAAAATTGGAGCGTTGAAAAAAAGAATAATCATTTAGTTTATATGAATAGACCTTATGATACTTTATCTGAACAATTTTCAGATAAAACAGAAATACAATTAGCATTAGCCAGATCGGCTAATCTAAGACCGACCAATAGTTTGAAGCCAGAGAAAATAGCGGACTTTTATAAGGCCCATTCTAAAGAATACACAAAAGAAAATTACCATGCCTATCTTCGAATTATGTACAATGTGCTACATAGAGGTTGGGGCTTTGCCAGTGGAGTAGTGGATTCTAAAGACAAACTACTAGCCGTAAATTTTCTTATTTTTAGTCATGGACGATTAGTTAGTTTTCTACCAGTAGTTTCTAAAGAAGGACAAGGAGTAGGAGCTTTAGAGTTCTTAGTCAACCTGATTTTTCATACCAACGCTAATAGACAAGTACTATTTGACTATAATGAAAGTGAACAACATTTTGGTTTTGGGGAAGAGGTGGCGACTTTTTACGAATTTACTAAGTGAAAGAGACAAAATAAGATGAGCCATAATACGAAGTAATTTTTTCTTCTAAGAACTCTTTAAAAACCGCACATAGCCTAGCTACGTAAGGGATTTCAAAGATTTTTTAGAAGGAAAAAGGACGAGTATAATGGCTCCCGTTATTTTGACTCTTTTACTAAGTAGCGTTTTTTTTAACCACATAGGTACATAGGGCACATAGGGCGTTACAAGCTATATGACCTATGTACCTATGTGGTTAAAAATCACCCCGCTACAAGATGCATCAACTCTGCGCATATAATAGCCCCATAAGTACCTAAAGCATATCCCAAGACAGCCATTAAAACCCCAACGGGTGCTAGAGAAGGACTAAAAGCAGAGGCCACAACTGGTGCCGATGCAGCACCCCCCACATTCGCCTGACTACCCACTGCTACAAAAAAGAAAGGTGCTTTTATGAGTTTTGCCACGATAAAAAGAATACTTACATGAACAAGCATCCAAACAATACCAATAGCAAATAAGCCTAAATTATCGAATACCTCACGAAGGTTCATTTGCATGCCAATCGTAGCCACTAAAATATAAATAAATACACTGCCCCAACGAGAAGCTCCTACACCTTCTAACCTACGTAGTTTAGTAAAAGATAGTGCTAAACCAACCGTAGTGGCAGCTACTACCAACCAGAAAAAACCACTCATCAAAGAATTTAATCGGAGCGCAGATAAGGTGTCTGAATGAGATTTCATAATAGGGGTAATAGTATCAGCTGCCCAGTGAGATAAAGCGACTCCACCAAAAGCAACCCCCAGTAATAAGAATAGATCAGTGGTAGTTGGTATTTTTTCTACACCTGCTCGATACTCTTTTATCCGATCTTTGAGATCTTCAATAGCAGAGGCATCTGCTTTTAGATAGGTATCTATTTTATCAGAAACATTAGCGCCATATAATAAAAAGGCTAGCCAGATATTAGCGACTACAACATCTACGACTAACATGGTCGCAAACAAATTATCACCAACTTCATAGATTTCTTTCATCGCTGCCTGATTCGCTCCTCCACCAATCCAACTGCCTGCCACGGTAGATAGCCCCCGCCAAACCTGATCGGGATTTGCAGAAATAATGTCTGGTGCAATATAAGAAATCACTAACAAGGCAATAGGTCCGCCAATAATAATACCTAGTGTTGCCGCAAAAAACATAATCAGGGCTTTAGGCCCAAGATTGATCAATCCTTGAAAGTCAATACTCAAACAGAGTAAAATTAAACTAGCAGGCAACAAATACCTAGAGGCTACAAAGTATAATTGAGAGTCTGCTCCAGAAATTAATCCTAAAGGATAATTTAATAAGGCAGGTAAAAAGTAGCATAACAACAAGGCAGGTACAAAGCGATAAAACTTCTTCCAAAAAGGCGTCTCTAAACTAGAGGTATAAAATACCGCTGCTAGTGTCGACATTAGTAGACCAAATACAATGGCATCATTGGTGAATACGGGTTCCATTATTTTTTTTTGACAAGGTAGGAAATTTAACTACTAATTCACGAATTGGAGTATGTATAAAATTAGTGAATTCGTGGTAAGGAAAAGAAGCGTGAAAACAGGAACAAAAATTAACCACTAATTCACGAATTGAATACGATTAAAAATTAGTGAATTC
>JALZWC010000735.1 GCA_023300255.1 Saprospiraceae bacterium
TAGCTACCTGATAAGGAGTAATACTATGTGAACTATGTATCTATGTGGTAAATTCGTCAACATTATATGTGTTTTCCCCCAATTCTTTACACACTCATATTTTGTCGAGTGTATTTTGATACAAATCAAGGCGTGAAGACCGATAATAGCCTTAGCTACTTGAGGAATGAACAACGAAGAGTTGTCTCAAAAGGCGCCGACAAAATGGAAATAAATTTCTGTTACCGTGTACTCAATAACAAGTCTATTAATAAATGACGTTTTTATACGCAATTATTTTTTCTTTGTACAAGATGAAAACCAACCCGAATAAGAAAATAGAACCAAAATACCATCTTCTAGATGGCCGTTTTTTTATGTTCTAGCGCTTACATATAGAACTATTTGCCTCCTCTTATACTAACAAAAACAAGCTATAATGATGCAATCCGCCTTCAGGTATATTATTTTTTTATGCTTACATTTTGGAATAGCAATAGAAGGCTTTTCTACGGTTATACCTATTGCATTAAGTGATAGAACAGAACGTGCTGAACAAATCGCTTTGGCAAGGCTTATATCTAGTCATTCCTATTGGGATGCGACGAATAGTAATATATATACAAGCCATCGCTTACGAGTTACCGCTTATTTGAAAGAAGGAAACCAACAAGAATATATCAACATAATAGTGCTTGGAGGGATTGTCGAAGACGATGCCCAAGTAGTTTTCCCTAATATAGAAATGCATATAGGAACCGAGTATTGTATATTTTTAAAAAGAGCACCCATTCACAAAATTCAACCTCAGTTGGCAACCTCTAAATTGGCGAACACTTATTTCCAACCTTATGCTTATATGCAAGGAGTATTACCATTAGATAAGGGAAAGTATATAGAACCCATTACTAAAGAGTCATTTTTAGAAGAAGTATTAGTTGATAAAATATTTGAGAAATCACAAGTAGAAGCTATCAAGCCTAATGGTGTTGTCTTTAGATCTCGAACACATGAGCTACCTAGAAAAGCGCTCAATACTAATGCCCTAATTCTAAAAAATGGCTTAGGGGAAACGACCAATAAATTTGTTGGAGGATCTATAGAAAAAGAAAAAGAACTCATTCTCCAAGGGAGTGATTTTGGAAGTACTATTGGGGCTGTTCAATTTAGTAATAGTAATAGTGGAGGAATTAGTAAAGATATAATTGACTATGAGACAGATATTGTTTATTGGCGCAATGATGAAATTCGAGTTAAAGTACCACACTTTGCGGGAACAGGAGTGGTCGAAGTCAAAAATAGTTCAGACAATATAATTGCTAGCGCCAATATAATTATAGAGTGGACTCTAAATCCTGTTTATAGCAATTATAGAGGTTTTGATCAGCATACTCGACAAATGCCTAAATTATTAAATGTTGATGGACGTGGTGGTTATACCATTCAATTTAATACGCCTTCTGGTTTTGGTACTGATGCAATAGCAGTAGCTGCTTTTGAACGAGCGGTAGATACTTGGAGATGTGGTACAAAAGTTAATTGGATCGTAGATAAAACAGGTACGACCGCAGGGGTCGGTAAAGATAATATTTGCGTCGTTCAATATAGTACTGACTTACCAGCAGGTATCTTAGGCTTAGCTACTACCCGATACAAGGCGCTGGGAAGTACTAAATGTTTAGGGATGAATACGCTTTGGAGTGTGAGAGAATTTGATGTAGAATTCGTTCCAAATGCTGATTTATTGAGTGGTTATGAATGGAATTTCGGAGAAGGTAACTCTAGTACTAGTAATTTTCAATTTGACTTTGAAAGTATTGCATTACATGAATTAGGTCATGCTTTAGGACTAGGCCATGTAATTGATGAAGAGGAAGTAATGCATTTTTCTATCTCTAATGGGCAAGAAAGAAGAGATCTTCAAGAGAGCGCAATTGCGGCGGGGACTTATAAAACAGATTTAAGTGTCGAAGAGAATTGTATCACTAGTCGCCCAGTAATGATTCATTATGCAGACTGTTCTGATGAGGTAGCAACACCTGCAGCAAAACCCACTGCCTACATTAAGATTTTATTGGAAGGTTTATTCGATAATGTATCAGGTGAAATGGAAACTACGATGAGCTTAAGTAATCTAGTACCAAAAAATCAGCCATACGATGTTAGTCCTTATGATTACACAGGGACAGATGTTTTAGGGCTTGGTGTGGCAAATGTAGTAGATTGGGTATTAGTCCAATTAAGAGAAGTTGGTAATAGTTCTATTGTTGCTCATCAAAAGGCGGTAATATTAAGAAAAGACGGATTTATTATTGATTCGGATGGGAATGAAAAAATAGATTTTGGCTTAGTTAAAAGTGATAGTTTTTATATAGCTATTTACCATCGAAGCCATTTACCCGTCATGAGTAGAGAACCACACTTTTTTCAGACTGCTTCTACGACCTGTGATTTTACTATATCAGAATTTTCTACAATGGGCGATTCACAACAAAAAAATATAGATGGTAAATTTTTATTGAATGCAGGAGATTTTGATGGAAACGGAATTATTAATAATCAAGACTTTAATCTGTGGAAATTAAGTAGTTCAGCCATTAATGTATATTTATCTCCTGATGCGGATGGAAATGGTATTGTTAATAACCAAGACTACAATCTTTGGAAAGCTAATCGGAGTAAGGTGGGGGTGTTGGTGAGATAAAAGGAGTAGAAAATTTAAACCTTGCCTGACATAAGTAGTTGACAAATTTAATTAACAAACTAGAATTTTATCTAAACACATAGGCACATAGATCACATAGGCTTTTATGCTATGTGGCCTATGTGCCTATGTGTTTAAAATGGTAGTTCAATTTTGTCCTAGCACTTACAAAACAGGCTGAAGTATGATGTCCGAATAGTTTCAATAAATAGGAACAAGGCTAACAAATAAAGAAGGCTTTGCGGTATTGCCGCAAAGCCTTCTTTATTAGCGTCTCGCTTTATTTTTTTATGATAAAGTCTAGTGGATCTAATTTACAGTTTATAAATTTTCTTAGTAGATTTTTTCTTCTTTTTTTGTACAGGCTTGCCGTCCTCTCCTCTAGGCATAGTTTCTTGATCCTTTTCTTGACCCTCTTGTTGTGGGAATATTTGGCCTAAATCGCCACCCATTAAAGGGCCTAGCAATTCTTCTAAATTTCCTAAATCCATTCCTTGTAGACTCTGCTCCATCATTTTCATCATCGCTTCCATATCCATTCCTCCAAGGCCATCTGGGGATAACATCTTACCATTCATTAAATCTTCAATGTTTAGATTTTCTAGATTTAATTGTTCCAAATTCATACCTTTCAATAGCATTGAATCTAGACCACTTCCACCCAACATCTCTTTTAATTGCTCTGTAGATTCACTTGCAGGTTGATCTTGTTCCGTTTGAGCTATAATAGATGTTTGGATAAAAAGACCGAGTATTAATAATAAAAAAATTCTCATGATTTATATTTTTATTAGAGATTATTCTAAAAAAAAGATATAGAAGACTTAGTATTTAAGCTACTCCTAGTAGAATATAACTATTTTTTCTGTTCTATAACCCTTTTTAGACGTATTTATGTGCGAAAAGAGTGTTAAAACTTTCGTAAATTCATGCTTCGTCCTTTAAAGTTAAAGTACAAATAAAGAATTAAACCTACCAAAACAAACCATGCCTTTAATAATTTTTGATGTAGATGCGACACTAGTATATTCTAATAAACTGGATAGCAAAGCTTTTGCCCAAACCTATAAAGACATTTATGGTCGACCATTTCCCACTATTGATTGGAGTACCTATCCACATGTAACGGATGATACTATTTTAAAAACAGTTATACAACAACATTTTCAAAGACCGGTCACAAAAGAGGAAAGAGAAAAATTTAAAGCTACCTTTAAAGCTTCTATTATTGAAAATAGAAAACTAAAACCTACTGAATATAAAATAGTACCTGGTGCTAAAGAAATTATAACATTACTTATAAATGACCCTTTATATACTGTTGGTATAGCCACTGGAGGCTGGAAAGATCCTGCGGTAATGAAATTAAATTTCCTAAATATTCCTACTGATCCATTATTAATTAGTGGTGCAGATGGAAAGGAAACAAGGCATGAAATCATCGAAGAGGTAATAGCAAAAGCTAAAGAAAAAAATGTTTCTTTCGACCGAATTATTTATATCGGAGATGCTATTTGGGATGTGAAAACAACAAGAGATATGAAAATTCCACTGGTAGGGATTCGATTCAAAGGAGATCTTGAAACCCTTCAAAAAGCGGGAGTTCAACATGTAGTAAAGAATTATTTAGATATACCTACTTTTATGCGATATGTGGAGGAGGCTGTTTCTCCGATTTAATAAATCAGCACATTCAAAATTCCCTTAGGTTCCTTAGAAAGGATTGAGAGCACGATAAGTATTGAACAATAACTAATTTTAATATCATTAATAAGCGATGACAAATTTAATAGCAACAGCAAGAGGCTCATTCAATATTAAGACCTATGGATCTCCAACTAATCCACCCCTAATACTATTACATGGTTGGCCACAGACTAGTTATTGTTGGCATCATATGGCTCCCTATTTAACAGATTTCTATTTGATTGCTCCAGACTTAAGAGGTATGGGAGATAGTAATCGAGAGCTAGATGTTGCCTTTTATGAAAAAGATAAGATGGCAAAAGATATATTTGCTATAGCGGATAAGTTAGGTATTGATAATTTTTATTTAGGAGGGCACGACTGGGGAGGAGCTATCGTTCAAGAAATGGCTTTTTTATATCCAGAAAGAATCAAAAAACTAATCATCATTAACATGGTGATTATTAATAATCCTAAGGGACAAGCTAAAGCAGCAGAAGTATTAGTGAAGCATCTTTTTCGGTCTTCTTGGTATCAATTTTTTATGAGCATCAAAGAGTTCCCAGAAGCTTTATTAAAAGATAAAGAAGATATTTGGGTCCGATTTTTTAGCAGAGGCATAAGCAATCCTATTCCAGAAGATGCCATAGAAGAATATATCAGATGTTATAAAATTCCAAACACGATAACAACTGCTTCTAATATTTATAGGACGTTATCAAAGGATAGAGCAAGGTGGAAAGAATTAGAAGGAAAGAAATTAGAGATGCCAACGAAAATCATACATGGTATTTTAGATCCTGTTATTATCAAAGAATATATCTATGGCGTAGAAGAATATTTTTCTACTATAGAAATATCTCGATTAAAAGGAGGCCATTTTATTCTTGATGAACAACCTGAAGCCGTTGGGAATGTTATTCGAGATTACCTCCTTGAGAATTAAGAACAACCACGGAGTGGTTGAACATGAATAACCTCGGATGAAATCCGAGGAAACGAAGAACGTACATGCGAGACAATAAGAAAAAACAACCACCAACAAAATCTAAATTACATCCAAGAAATAAACATCGACAAGGCTACGATTTTAAAAAACTAATCAAAGTTTGTCCAGCCTTAACGCCATTTGTACATGTCAATAAGTATGGAACGGAGTCAATTGATTTTTTTAATGCAGTAGCAGTCCAGTTATTAAATAAGGCACTATTGATGGCTTATTATGGAGTCGTACAATGGCAAATTCCGCCTAATTATCTGGTGCCACCTATTCCTGGTCGGGCAGATTATATACACCATATCGCAGATCTGTTAAGTGATGAAGAGGCGCAAAAAATACCAAGAGGTCCGGAAATAAAATGCTTAGATATTGGAGTAGGGGCGAATTGTATTTATCCAATAATCGGTAATAAAGAATATGGGTGGTCTTTTATTGGAGTAGATATTGATCCAGTCGCTATTGAATCTGCCAAAGACATTATAACTTCAGATCCTTCACTGAACAATAGGGTAGAGGTGAGACAACAGCAAAATAAAAAACATATTTTTCAAGGAATTATTCAAGAAGACGATGTTATAGATTTAACTATTTGTAATCCTCCTTTTCATGCTTCCTTAAAAGAGGCACAAGCTAGTAGTCTTCGGAAATTAAGTAATTTGAAAAAAGAAAAAGTAGATAAAGTTCAATTGAATTTTGGAGGACAAAGTAATGAGTTATGGTATGAAGGAGGAGAAGTGGCTTTTCTGAAAAATATGGTAAAAGAGAGTAAGCAATTTGCAACTTCGTGTTTTTGGTTTTCTACCTTAGTCTCTAAACAAACTACACTTAAGAGTGTGTATAAAGCATTAGAGCAGGAAAAGGCAATTGTAGTAAAAACGATTGAAATGGGACAGGGGCAGAAAAAGAGTAGAATTGTAGCTTGGACTTTTTTAACGAAAGTGCAACAGGAAAAATGGAGGCAATTTAGATGGTAAGTAGTGTGACAATAATACCTTAACATTTAAATCGTTTCTTTTTCCGCTATTTTCTCTTAAAAAGGTACTTTAATAGAACAACTATTAAAGGACTTTTTAAGAAAAACTAGCAAAAAAATAATT
>JALZWC010000736.1 GCA_023300255.1 Saprospiraceae bacterium
TGCCGCCTATGGTATATACACAACTAGCAATTGAAAACGGTGTCGGTCTTCCAGACCTTTGAGAAATAGGAACATGTTTAAATACTACAAACAGATTCGGTCTTCCAGACCTGCTTAGCAAAAGCTCCAGAGGAGCGATACTGTTTGTAGTAGAAATATTGTTCAAAATGCCAGAAAGGTCCAGCGGACCGACTCCGTATTAAAAAGAAAAAGAGGTGTATATACGATAGCCAAAGCACGTAGGCAGGAAACAACGAAATTTCGTCATTTTTTAAACGAAATCCATCTCTATTCTCTGCTCTCACTTCTCTACTCTTCAATTAACCATTAGTAGTAAAACCAGGATAACAAGTCATCGCACCATCAACAAATAAAGTTGTACCACTAATATAATCTGACTCATCCGTTGCTAACCAAACCGCTGCTGAACCAATATCAGAAGGTTGTCCAATTCGTTTGTACGGAATCAATTTATTCAATTCATCTAAGGCGCTTTTAGATTCCCAAGCATCTTTATTGATGGGTGTTTGAATGGCTCCAGGAGCTATACTATTCACTCTAATTTTACTAGGCCCATATTCTTGCGCCAAAGATTGCATTAACATCACAATGGCTCCTTTGGAGGCTGCATAATTAGCATGTCCTGCCCAAGGAATAATCTCATGAACAGAACTCATGTGAATAATTTTACCTAAGGCTTTGGAAACATCGGTGCGCATTCCTCTGCGTAAAAACTCTCGAATAGCCGCTCTAGCACAAAGAAACTGACCTGTCAAATTAACGTCAATTACCATTTGCCATTGAGCTAAAGTCATTTCATGGAAAGCGGCATCTCTTTGTAAACCAGCATTGGCAATTAAAATATCTACCGTACCAAATTCTTTGACTGTGGTTTCAAACATTTTTTCTACTTGGTCTTCTTTACTAACATCTGCTTTTATCGCAATTCCTCTACCACCCAATTTCATGTCTGTAATTTCTTGGGCAACTGCTTCGGCTACTTCTGGTTGTGTAATATAATTAACAACTACATTTGCTCCATCTTTTCCCATTGCAAGCGCAACCGCTTTCCCAATACCTGAACTCGCACCTGTTACGATACAAGTTTGATTACAAAGTCTTTGATTTGGTTTCTGATACATTTATTATGCTTTAGAGTAGAATGGGCGAGGCTAGGGATTGATTCTAGTCTCCGCATTCTTTATTTTGAAATACCAGGCATTTTACCACCTGTTTTTACCTTAATTTTGTACAATCCAGTATGCGCAGCAAGAAATAAAGTTTTTCCATCTTCTCCCCATGCCATGTTTGCTGGTCGTTCAGGACCAATTATTTTACCTAATAATTCTCCTGAAGAAGATAAGATCCATAAACCACCTGGGCCAGATACAAAAACATTCCCTGCTACATCCACTTTGATACCATCAATCGCCTCTCCTGCATCCGTTTGCACCATATCAAAAAAGAGTTCTGGTTCTCCTAGAGAATCGTCTGCTTTTACAGGAAATCGAAAAACTTGTTTGGAGTGCATCACATCTCTGATATCCCAGTTACCTACGTAAAGGTATTTTTCATCAGGTGAAAATGCCAAACCATTCGGTCCACCAACTGCTTTGGAAGCCAATTTTGTTTTTCCATTTTTTACATAAAATATTCCTTGGAAATCTAACTCTTTACGAGGATCATCAAAAGCTTTTGGTAAGCCGTATGGTGGGTCCGTAAAGTATAAAGTCCCATTAGATTTAAAAACTAAATCATTTGGACTATTCAATTTTTTCCCATTATAGTTATCACTAATAACTGAAATGGGGCCTTTACGTTCGTGTTTTATGATCTGACGATTACCATGTTGACATACAAATAATCTGCCATTTTGGTCCAAAGTTAAACCATTAGAACCTGGTTGGTGATATTCTCCAATATCAAGTCCTGTATAACCAGATTTGGTAAAATAAATCAATACATTCTTAGTAGCTGGGTCATATTTATAGATGACATTTGTATTAGGGTCACTAAAAAGCAAATAGCCATCAGGATGCCATACTGGTCCCTCGATAAATTGAAAACCATCTGCCAATTTTTCAATTTTAGCATCTGTGTCAATAATAGCATCCAGTTTGTTACTGGTTTTCACTATTGTACCAAGTCCTTCCCAATTCTTAGCAGTCGGGTATTTCTTATAAACATCCAAAGTAGCAGAACGAATCCAGATATAATTAGTTGGGATATCAGCCATTGGGCCATTGATACCAAAAATAGCTAATTGAAAAGTTTGTCCAGGTTTGGCATTATCTGTTAAAAATACTCTATTTCTTGAGTTAAATCCACTTACCATCCCATTACCTGATTGTCCGAATGTCTTGGATAATTTTCCATCTACCCAGATTTCAGAGTAATCATCTACAACTACCTCAAATACGATAGTCGATCCTGTTGGATCAATTTTTCCTATTTTTTCAGGTATAGTTATATTTAAACGATACCAATTGAAAGAAGCTAAACCATTACCCCTTCTTTCTTCTAAAGTGGTAGGGTCTAGTGTTTCCCATTTACTATCATTAAAATTAGCAGGTCCAGCTTTGGGTGCTACATCTTGAGTAGGGATTTTTTTTCCAGTTGGATATAATAATAGTGGATCTCCCTTAGAAGCACCCGGTGCATTAAAAGTAGCATCAATTATTTTAGCATCACTATATTTCCAAGCTGTTTTTACTAGTTTCACACCTTCATGTGTCCGTAAATCCACTATGGCATCCGCTTGTCCTACTGCTAATTCTCTGCTTTCTTGAGCGGTTAAACTGATAGAAAGAAGTCCTAAAAACAGAAAGACAGGGACTATTTTATTTAACAAATTCATATCCGTTAATTTACTTTGAGTGTTATATGTTTAAGAGCTTGTTATTAAAGGGTAGCTTAGACCTCTGGTCTGAGTAGGTTAGGTTACTCTACTCAGACCAGAGGTCTAAGCTACATAAGACAATCCCAATTACTTAGTAGTCCTTCTACTTAGGCAAAATGTAAGAATAAAGTGGTCGTTTTAAGCTAGACATTTTTTCTTCTAAGGAATGCTAAAAAATTAAGCATAGCTGGGCTACGGTTCCT
>JALZWC010000737.1 GCA_023300255.1 Saprospiraceae bacterium
AGGAATGTGTATGAAATAACTTCGTAATTTATGCTGCTTCTTTTGTTCTTATTTTTCACTTTAATTCAGTCAAAGTATCAACAATTATCCTTCATTAAAGCAAAAACTAAGAGCAAAATAAGCTACCCTAAATTACGAACTTATTCCATACACATTCCTAAGTAAGTAGTTGAACAAAAACAAATAACACAATTATACTTTTATCTAAACACATAGACATATAGCAAACATAGGCTATGTGTCCTAGGTGTCCCATGTCCTGTTTTATAATCAGTTGTATTCTGCGCAAATATGGCAAAAGTTGTACAAAAAAATGATTATAACAGGTGACGGAGTTATTGTTTTATCATTACCTAAGTTTAATTTTTCTAACATAGGGGACAACGCTTTTTATTTCGTCTTAAAGCTAATTAGGAAGTTATTTAAAAATGAGAAAAGTCAATTCAAACAATTTTCTAGTAATTTGTCAAAGCCTTTTCTGTTCACAAAATTGCAACACCATTTATAAACTCATCTATTAATGAAGCTCACCAAAACACTATTCCTTACTACACTACTTGGTTTTTTAAATTTATTGATCCTAAACGCTCAAGACAATTTTATCCCTCTTTTTAAAGCGACTAGTCAAAGCAGAAGTGATTATAAAACAGACCAGCCTGATACCAAAAGAATCAATTATTTAAATTTAAATACTTCAAGTAGAAGTAATTTGGTGAATTTGCCAACCAAAATGCAATTCAATCTTTTTCCAGATGTGTCGATTGATGTTCATTTAGATAAATCCGATAAAATTTATTATAAAAACATGGAAGTATACCGAGGTAAAAGTAAAGATCCTCGATTTGCTCACCTCCCTCATTATAGAGATGTGATTGTTATTTATAATCCAAATACAGGAAAAATTACAGCACAGATAGAAACAGATAAAGGAGCTTTCCAAATTAATCCGACTTCAACAGCTAATAGATATGAGGTTTCAGAGTGGGAAAATAAGCCAATTGACTGTCATGAATATATTGATAGAAATGCCTTGCAAGCACATCAATCATCAAGTAGAAGTGGCTGTAATGAACAAGATACCAACGGAAAGTATGTAGCGGATTTATTCGTAGGCTATTCTTACGAAGCATCCGTTATTGCAAATGATATTGATGCCCATGCCTTAAGTTTAGTCGAAATGGTGAACAATGGATTGACCAATTCTTTGGTGGACAATATATATATTCGATTGGTGGGGACTGCTATTAGTGAACATAATCCTGGAGTGGTAACAAGTGTTTTGGGGGATGTTTGGACTTGGTTTGCAGAGGAAATTGCTTTAACAGGTGCAGATTATGTCGCAAGTATTCAAGTACCAACAGGTGGTCCTTCTGAAGCAGGTGGTTGGGCAGGAGTCGGCGGCTATTCTAGTGTTAATAGTATTACAAACGCAGCTGCTGTTTTTCGCCACGAATTAGGTCATAATGTAGGAAGTAACCATTGTACGCCTGGGATTTTGCCCTATGCTTCTGGTTTTGATAATGGAAATGTCAACACGCATATGTGCGGCAATAATATTAATTTCTATTCTACCCCTTTAGTAAATGATGTCAATGGTACGCCAATTGGAGATGCAGCTACCGCAGATAATGCAAGGGTTTGGCGAGAACGAGCGGTTATCGTTTCTGCTAGACAAAAACATACTATTTTATTTGACGAAAATGATACAGGCTGTAGTGCTGCTGCATTGCAAAATGGACGCTACTACATTCAAAATATTAATAGCGATAAATATCTGGCTACCCTCAATGCTAGTAATAGCAATGGTACTGCATTGGCAATAGCCGATGCACAAGCGACTTCTAATGAATGGGATTTAATTGGAGTGGATGCTAATAAGTTTAGAATGATTCATGTTGCCTCTGGGCGATTTATTGATGTCCCAGGAAATACTAGTGCAGCTGGTGCGAATTTAATTATTTGGAATGCGCATGGAAATGCGAATCAAATTTTCACTATCACAGAAGTTGGTACAGCTAATTTTACCATTCAAACGATAAATGGCCAATGTATGCAAGTTGAAGACGCTGGATCTACTGCAGGTGATCCTATCGAACAAAATGCTTGTGAGGAGTCTGATAATACAAAATGGCGATTTATTCCTATTGCTGGTTCTGCTGTTTTAAGTTTGGATGTAGCTACTAGCAATGTAAATTGTTATGGTTCAAATAATGGAACTGCAACCGCTAGTGCTAGTGGAGGAACAGGGAATTATACCTATACTTGGAGTACGGGAGCGACTGGAACTAGCATAACTAACTTAGCGCCTGGAAATTATTCTGTTACGATAGATGATGGCACCACCAATTTTCCTTATGCTTTTAGTATTCAACAAGTCGCCCCTTTTGAAGTCAATTTAACCAAGATACAAAACACCTCACTCGAAGGCACCAACTCAAGCGCAACGGTCGTAGTTACTGGCGGAACCGCCCCATATACGTTCGCTTGGAGCAGCGGTGCTATTAGTGGGTCTGCCAATAATTTAGCAGCAGGATTGCATAAAGTAACTATCACCGACGCCAATAATTGTTCTTTAGTAAAAGAATTTGTTATTGATTGTCCCGATGCTTTTAAGCTATGTGATGATGGCAATAAAAACACCTTTGGTGATCATATTGATACGGAATGTAATTGTGTGGGTAAAGCATTTTCTTGTGAGAATGGCTTAGCTGTTGCTAATGTTGCTATCGGCAAATCAGCTACTCAATCCAGTACAAGTGATGCGGCTGTAGCTACGCTAGCTATTGATGGAAATAGAGATGGTGTGTTTGGAAATGGATCTGTCACTGCAACAAATGCAGTAGAAGATTTCAATGCTTGGTGGCAAATTGACTTAAAGGAGGAAACCGATATTACTGGTATTTTAATTAATAATAGAACGGATTGTTGTACCGGTAGATTGGAAGATTACCACCTCTATATTTCTACTACTCCATTTACCAGCGATGACATTACCCTTACTCAAAATCAAACGGGTATTGTTTACCATCATTATTTTCAAAATGCGACCCCACTACCAGATACTTTAATCGAATTGAGTGCAACAGGTCGTTATGTTAGAATTCAATCTGGAAGTGATCGAGCTTTAAGTTTGGCGGAAGTGGAAATTTACGCTTGTGGCGTGCCAACTGCCCAAAATATAACGGCGAATCCTATAGGTGAAAATTTGTATGAATTGAAAGGCTATGTTATTCCTAATGGAGCAACGATCAATAGTATTACCGTAGAACATGGTGCAGCAGACTTTTCAAATAGCAATTCCATTGACTTAACAGCTATTGGTTTGTCCGATACTTTTTATATCAACACAATTGTAGATATTGGTACTGCCACCGATTATCAATTCAGAATTAACTACAACACCCCTACTGAAAATTATACGACTAATACTTTTCCTTTTTCTGTTAATACAGCTTATTGTACTCCTACTATAGATAATCTGGTTTGGTTTAAAACATATAGAGAGGTTGTTTTAAACAACCAAACTTTTAATGGAAATGGAGACGCTTATGAAGACCAAACAGCCTATTCTTTTGGTGAATTTGTAATGGGCGCTACTTATCCAATTGCGATTACAACCCCAAGTTCTGACTGGCACAATCTCACCTTTTTAGTTTATGCGGATCTGAATAACGACGGTGACTTTACAGATTATAATGAAATCATTGGCGCTTCTCCGCCCAATGGACATACCACTAATTTCAGTTTGAATATTCCAAGCGAAGATGTGCTAGTCAATAGCAATTTAAGAATGAGAATTCAAGGACATGAAGGTGGTGCTTTTACAACTTGTTCTTCGCCTGTGGGTAATTTTAAAGATTTTACCATTCGCATAACATCAGGTGCTTGTACTGGCTCTGGTCATTTAGTTCCTGTTTATGTAGATGCCGATAAGGATGGTTTTGGAAGTGGACCTCTAGTTATAAAGAATTGTTCTGCTGTGAATGCTGGTGGCTATGCTACTAACAATACGGATTTTGACGATATGGATAATACGCGTTATCCGAATGCCCCCGAAATATGCGATAATAAAGACAATGATGGAAATGGACAAATTGATGAAGGGGCTGATTATGATGTTACCAACCTAGTATTTGATAATGAAACTATTCCAACTGAAATTTATACCGCTAGTCAAACCATTAG
>JALZWC010000738.1 GCA_023300255.1 Saprospiraceae bacterium
ACTTTGATAATGATGGCGATATGGATCTCATTGTTGCAGATCAACATCAGGATGAAATAGGGACAAAGTTAATGGTAAACAATGGAGATGGCACTTTTACTGATATGACTCAAGGAACTGGCTTTGAAACTTTAGATCGCGTTTTAGACATTGTAGCATTCGATTTCAACAATGATGGCTTCCTTGATTTTAATGGCGATTTTGGCGGCGGAATGTGGCTTAACAATGGCGATATGACCTTCACTAACATTGGTGATTTTGGACGTAGTACTGTGGGAGATATTAATAATGATGGGTTTTTAGACATCTATGGCGGAACTACATTGCGTGTCAATGATGGAAACGATAATCATTATTTAGTATTAAATCTTGAAGGAAATCAAAGTAATCAAAATGGGATTGGAGCAATTATTACCATTGAAGGAGATTTCGGGATACAAACCAGAAATGTTCGCAGTGGTGAAGGGTATTTAAATGCACACACCTTGAACACACATTTTGGGTTGGGCGCTTCAACAACAATTAACACTGTTACTGTTTACTGGCCATCTGGCGTAGTTGACATTATTGAAGACATAGTAGCAAATCAAACATTATTTGTACAAGAAGGAAGTACTTTAGGGGTCAATAATAACAATATCTCTGAACAGATTATACTTTACCCTGTTCCTGCAACAGCAACATTAATGATAAGTTCTGAAGTTGAATTAGCAACTAAAGCAGGTTTAGTAACTCCTTTAGGTAGTGTTTTAGAAATTGAAATAGAGAATAGCACTATCGACATTTCAAACCTAGCCAGCGGAATGTATTTATTAAAAGTGCAAACTTTAGATGGTGAGTATTTCAGCAAAACCTTTGTAAAAGAATAAAAAAACGACCTCAATACAAGGCCGCTTTCCTATCATCAAAATAGACGCAAGCTCATTACGAGCAAGTGTTTTATTTTGCACCTATTTCAATCTACCTCTTTTTAAAATAAAATTGACTTCTACCACTAACTCCAGCGGCTAAAATATATAGGTTTTCGCCGCGATTGTAATATGTATCAACGATTATATTATTGTCACTTGTCACGCTCAAACGCACGCTACTTATATTCGTTTTACTATACAAGATGGGTAAAAGTGATGGGATTTGAATATACTTCTTACTCAAGCATATCTCAAAATATCCCTTAGGGTTAAATACTCCATCAAATACTTTCAGATGTAAACCCGTAGCATCCTTGTTATTTAAAACCAATTGATTGTGAGTAGTAAAAGAAATAGTAACCAAATCTAAACTGAAATATATCACATCAAAAGTGCTAAAAAACGATTGTATCGTAATATGTTCGGTTTACTTGTTGTTTTATAAGCCGTATTTTCAAAAGTGCCGTTAAAACTTGAATCGATAGTTTTTAAAGAACTTGAAGCAACCTTCATTCCCGTTCCACAAGAAAGAAATGTCACTATAACTATAGTAACTAACAGTATTTTTTCAAATTTCATATCTTTTATGTTTATGTTTTGTGGATTGCGCACTCACCCTAAAGCTAGTACGCAACCTCTTAAAAACTATTCATCAATTGCATTTTCTTCTAAAAACTTTACATCACGTGTATTCTTTTGTACGGCGACTGCTGCAAAAAGTGCTAATGTGAATGACATTCCATAAAAGCCTTTTTCGCTCAGCTCAATATCAGCATTCCATAAACCAATGATTAAAAGTGAAATGGATGCGATGGTGGTAAACCAACTTATGCCATAATACATATCAGTAACTGGAATCCCCTCTAACCTATCTCGCACACTTTTTTGTACAGAGACTACGGAGAATAATCCAAATAAAAGAATTGTGAAGTAATATCCTTTTTCATTCAATTCCATCCCCACATTCCAAAGTCCAATACAGTAAGACACCATCCCTATAATCAATGCGGACCATGATGCACCTATAAATGCAGGGCTTGGTTTACAATTAAAAACTTCCTTTTTCCTTTTAGGTTTCTTTTGGTTAATGCTATCAATTAATGATGCGTTAACAGGTTTCTTTTCATTAAATGTTTGTGTTTCCATAATTAATTTATTTTGATGATTAATATATTATGTTGGCACAAAGATGCAGTGACTTAGGCATAGCCGAAATACTAAATAATCAAATTACTTACGATTAAATAATAATATTAATGAACTAAAGGCCTATTTTTACTATAAATATGTTTAATTATAATTACGATTAAATGAATGGAATAAAAGAGATTATTGACATATTAACTACCGAAGATCGAAATGAATTCTTGCTTTTTCTCCATAAAAAGAACAGACGAGGCGACACAAAAAACCAAAAATTATTTAAACTAATAGCTTCAGAAACCACACAAGAATTAGATGTTATGTTATATGGCAAAAAATCTAAAAATGCTTTACATGCTTTATCATCAAGATTACAAAATTCTTTAATTGAATTTATAGCAACTAAAAGTTTTCAAGGAGAATCAAGTGACGAATTAGAAATTTTCAAATTAATAGTCGCCGCACGCATTTTATTTGAACACAAAAAAAACAAGATTGCTTTTAAAACTTTAGAAAAAGCAAAACGACAAGCTTTGGAACTTGAACTATATGCCATACTTACTGAAATCTATCACACAAAAATTCAATACGCGCATCTCAACAAGAAAATAACACTCACTAAAACCATTGACGCTTCAAAAAGCAACTTAAAATTTTTTGCACAAGAACAACAACTTAATATGGTGTATGCTACCATAAAACGAGATTTGAAAAACCCTGATGTGGTATCTATTGAACAGTTAATAACATCGGCATTTGGAGAGTTTGACATTCAGCTAGATGCAAACTTAAGTTATAAAGCACTGTTTCAATTATTGAACATTTCGGCGACTGCTTCAAGATTGCAAAGCAATTTTTATGACAGCTTACCATTTATGACCCAGCTATACGCAATAGTTTCAGAAAAAAAGCATCAGGTTGACAAGCATCTTTTTTACCATATTGAAATTTTAAACTTAATGGCAATAGCTAGTTTCAGAAATAAAAACTTTAAAGCTTGCCAAGTTTTTACAGATAAAATGGAACAAGAAATGGCAAAGCAACAAGGCAAATATTATAACAGGTTTACAGAAAAATGGTATTTAAACAAGGGCTTGCTTTTAAATTACACGAATCAAGCTAAAGCTGCAATCGTTCTTTTACACCATCACGAAAAGCAATCCCTCGATATTGATTTAACTTTAGTCATGTGCTATTTTCAGCAACAGAATTTTAAAAATAGTTATGATATTATTAAAAATTTTAATCACAGTGATGCGTGGTATGAAAAGAAAAACGGTTGGATTTGGGTTGTTAAAAAATGTATTATTGAAATTTTAGTGCTTATTGAATTAGACAAGTTAGATCTTGTACTTTCAAGATTAAAAAGTTTTAATAGCAGATATTCTAAAAAACTAAAAACAGTAGGCGAAATGCGTGTGCTCAAGTTTATGAAATTAGTGACAATATATTATGAAGCTCCTAAAGAGGTAACTAGTACAAAATTCAAAAATACCGTTCAAAACTCCTTTAAATGGATTGGTTCAGAAAAAGAAGATATTTTTATCATGAGTTTTTATGCCTGGTTGAAATCTAAAATGGAAGCCTCTAATTTGTATGAGACTACACTAAACTTGGTGCAAAAAACTAAGTGAACACTCCACCTTTCTCTGAAAGAGCAAAAGGAGCTAAATGTTATTTTATATTTTGAAATAAGAAAAAAAAGACCCCGAAAATATTTCGGGGTCTTTTCGCTTATATTAAAACCTGCTTTTTGGCTTAAGCGGCTTGGTATCCCTACCAAAATATAAACGATGTTATAATTCAATATTTAATCAAGATATCCTAAATTTTGTCAATTAAAAAGTAAAGCTACACGTGATTTATAAATTGTTGTTAACTATTGATCTCCCATTTCTTTAAGATAGTCAATATCATTTTCAATTGTTAAGAGCAAAACACTTGTAGCTGTGCAAAATACAGGGCTCGTAATACAATGATGACCGTTCCAACTTCCATCTTGATTTTGGATTTTTAAAATACGTCCACTCATATCATTATACCATTTTGTCCAGTCATTATCATCATTTACCGCTAAAGATTCACCTGTTTGTAAAAAACTTATAAACTCTTCTCCACCATTATTCCCAAATCCAGAAACTACATCTTCACGCTGCGCTGTTTGCTTTGCAGATTGATATACATTATAAGACGTAGTATACTCAATAGCCTCACTTTCTGTCATTCCTGCTTTTTTTAAATTAGCAACCGTTACTTCTTTTTCATCTAAAGTTCCTGATGCATTTGCTTCTTTAATCATTTTCTCAGCTTTCCTCGCATCCTTTGCAGTTGCTCTCACACTTCCACTTACGGAATATAATAAAACACCAGCGCCATCAGCGGTATTTACACTACCATCGCTTGAGTAGTTTGACTTTTGATAGTTACGCATTGTTTCAAGTACGTCACTATTTACAGAACCTCCTACAGATTGTGCCGCTTCAAGAGCACTATTAGCAAGACCGCTTTGTAAAACTCCAGCCCATCCAGCTCCGCGTTGTTTTCCTTCATCATCAGTAGCACGCTGCACTTTATCAATGCACATATTTAGTGCATTTTTTACACGTTTTTTATCAAGACCTTTTAAATTTCTATCTAATAAACTTGATAAAAATTGGGTCGTTAACACTACGTCTATATTATCCCCAAGTTTTCTTTGAATCTGGGTGTTCCGAGCTTCGGCAATAAATTGGTTATTTTGATTTCGTTCCACTTCATTTAGAAGATACTCAATAGCTTTCTCAAGATTTTCACGATAAGCACCTTTTTTCAATGTGGTACCATTTCTTAAAAAAGCAGCAGCTACTATAGCCGTTGTTGCAGGATCAGGCACTACTGCATGAGGATCCATAATATTTTGTGCATTATGGCTTCCCGCACCATAGCCCCCATTTGCACCTTGTGCTTTTGAAAGCCAGGAAAGTCCATCTCTAACTGCTAATTGCAAGTTTAAGTCACTTTTATACATCGAAAAATCTTGAGATGATTGTTCGCCCATCACCGTCATAAACACACATCCAGACTCCGGCTTTAACATCCTGCTAGTTTCAGTATATTCAGGTTTTGTTTCTAATACTTTCCAGGCAATTGTTAGTAATACTACTGGAGCTAAGAATAATAAAGATTTCATTTTCATAATACTATACTTTAAATTGTTAATGCGGCATACCTTTTAGATATTACCATTATTATTAATACACCATAAAAGTAATAGCGATCACTTTGTTATAAAACTCATTTATAGTAAACGCATCTTATAAATGAGTGAACATAGGTTTTAAACGAGTAAGCGAATTTTAACTTCGGAAAGTTTCAACAAATACCAGATTACAACTAATTATTAACACTTTGTCTATTATTGATTCTTTTTGGCTTAATTATTGGTTTATTGTTTTCAAATTATTTACATTAGTATCCACAAATTAAAACCATTGTAATGAAAAATTTATTTAAAGTAATAGCGATCGCAGCAGTGTTCGTATTTGGAATGCAAAACACCACGGCTCAGTCTTTATCTCAAGATCAAGACAGACCAGAAGTTATTGCTAAGCAAAAAACAAGTGACTTAAACGAAGCATTAAGTCTAACTGGTGATCAACAACGTTACATCTTTAGAGCATTAACTGCTAATGAAGTAAATTACAGAAAGCACGTTAATGGTAAAGATCTAAGCAATCCAGAAGTTACTGCTAACAAAAAGAAGTATGATGACTTACTAATTAAGTCAATGAAAAAGACTTTAACTGCTGAGCAGTATACAAAATGGGAAGCAATGCAGTAATTGTATGATCTTATTTAAATAAAAATCCCCTTGTTTTACAAGGGGATTTTTTATGTTATAAATTTTTAGAGGCAACTGCCGCTGCTGCAATAGTTTTATCTAAATCTTCATAACTAAGTGCATCACAAAGAAACCAAGTTTCGTAAGCACTTGGTGCAAGATAAATTCCTTGAGATAACATAGAATGGAAAAATGTATTAAATGTTCCTTTTTCCGCAGCATTCGCAGCTGTTTTAAAATCAATTACTGGGGTTTCAGAAAAATGAACAGAGATCATCGAACCTACTCTATTAATAGTATGTGCCACTTTATTAGCAACAAACACTTCTTTCAATCCTTTATGTAAATAAGCGGTTTTATCACTTAAACTTTCAAATACTTGAGGGTTTTTATCTAAATACTCCAGCATTGCAAGCCCCGCTGCCATTGCAAGTGGATTTCCACTTAACGTACCAGCTTGATAAACAGGCCCCAATGGCGCTAGGCTACTCATTATTTCTTTTTTAGCCGCAAATGCACCTACAGGAAGTCCTCCCCCAATTACTTTACCAAAAGTGACTATATCTGCGCGAACACCATATAACTCCTGCACACCTCCTGCTGACAATCTAAAACCTGTCATAACCTCATCAAAAATCAACAAGATATTATTGGCATCACACAAATCTCTTAAGCCTTGTAAAAATCCATCTTTAGGAGTAATACATCCCATATTCCCAGCAACTGGTTCAATAATAATACACGCTACTTTATTTTCATTATTTGAAATTATTTCAGCAACATTATTAAGATCATTATAGGTAGCTAACAGCGTGTCTTTTGCAGTTCCTGAAGTTACTCCCGGACTATTAGGTGAGCCAAAAGTTACAGCACCACTCCCAGCTTGTATTAAGAACGAATCACTATGACCGTGATAGCATCCCGCAAATTTTATAATTTTATCTTTACCAGTATATCCTCTAGCTAAACGCACAGCGCTCATACATGCTTCCGTTCCACTATTAACAAAACGAATCATATCAATATTAGGAACCATTTTAACAGCAAGTTCGGCTATTTTAGTTTCAATTTCAGTAGGCATCCCAAAACTTGTTCCTTTTCTAGCTTTATCAATTACCGCATCAACTACTGGTTGAAAAGCGTGCCCTAAGATCATTGGACCCCAAGAATTAATATAATCAATCAACTGATTACCATCTTCATCATAAAGATAGGCACCATTTGCATTCTTTACAAAAATAGGATCTCCTCCTACAGCCTTAAAAGCTCTCACTGGTGAATTTACTCCACCAGGAATTACCTTTTGTGCTTCAGCGAAAAGAGCGCTGCTTCTTTTATATATCATTTGTTAATTTAATTTTTTACTGAATGTAAATAAAGTACTTGGCCTATTGACAAAGAATTATCTTTCAAACCATTGTACCGTTTTAGCGTTTCGACTGGAATATTGAATTTTCTTGACAGACTATACAAAGTGTCTCCTTTTCTAACAGTATAAGAGTTAATGGCACTATCATCAGGCTTTGTTAAAACAGTACTATTATCTAGTACTTGTGAATCATATTCTTGCAAATCATAACGCTCAATTATCGATATCAATTTATTTGGGTATTTTGGGTCAGTAGCATATCCAGCTTTTTTTAAACCTCGTGCCCATCCCTTATAATCGTCTTTACCTAAATTAAACAATGATGCGTATCTACCCCTTCCGGTAAGAAAAAGTGAATGATCTCTGTAAGAATATTTAGGATCTTTGTATTTTCTAAAGCATTCTTGAGCTGTATCATCATCATGATAAACTCTTTCTCCTTGCCAACTACTATGGCATTTTATACCAAAATGATTATTTGCTTTATTACTAAGGTCACCTCTTCCAGCGCCACTTTCTAAAATCCCCTGAGCAAGAGTAATACTTGCAGGAATACCATATTGTAACATTTCTTCTTTCGCAATCTGAGCATATCGATATATGTAATTTGAGACTACCTCGTCATAACTACCTGTTTTCACAGGCTTTTTAGGATCTTTATCTCTAACGACTACAGATGTAGCGCTTGGGGTAGTTACTTTAGGAGCAGATTTAGTAACAGGACGTTCTGTTTTAGGCTTTGTAGAGACACTTACTGTTTTCTTTTTTGCTTTACAGCTACCAAGAGTAACTATTAACACTATCAAAAATAACAGCGATTTTGGGAATTTTTTATACATAAATTATGGGTAGATTTTTTCTTTTCAAATGTAAGTTCATACCTGCTACACCTTGTAAACCGCCAGTATGAACGGCTAAAATACGGCTATTTTTCTTGAAATAACCTTTTTTCATTAAGTCGTAAATTCCATACATCATTTTAGCTGTATAGACTGGATCTAGCAATATGCCTTGTTTACTCTTAAAGTTATTAATGAAACGCACTAAATTAGCATCTATTTTAGCATACCTTCCAAAATTATAAGTATCTATAATATCAAAATTAGTATTTGATGTGAAACTATCAACAACTCCTTTCTGAAACACTCCCTTTAGCGCAGAAAAGCCAATTGCTTTTTGATGCGGTAATAAACTTGAAACAATGCCCGCAAGTGTTCCGCCGGTGCCTACAGGAACACAGATATAATCAAAATCACGATCACCACTATTTAATATTTCAGCACAACCCTTTATCGCTAATGCATTAGTACCTCCTTCTGGAATCAAATAAAAATCGCCGAATTGTTTTTTTAGGTTTTCAATATATAATACCGAATCTCTCTCCCTGTAGGATTCTCGAGTCACAAACTCAAGTTGCATGCCTTGCTGTTTTGCAAAGGATAAGGTTGGGTTTTCACTATAGACATGGAGAAGCTCCTCTCCTCTTATTATACCAATAGTGTTTAAATTATATTTCTTGCCTGCAGCAGCCACGGCGGCTATGTGATTAGAGTAAGCACCCCCAAATGTCAAAATAGTCGTTGTTTTAGACTGCAGTACTTCCGCTAATTGATATTTTAATTTTCTGAACTTATTCCCACTAATTTCTGGAAACAAGAGGTCCTCTCTCTTTATAGAGAGTTGAACTTCTTGTAATTTACTAATGGATTGTAGTATAGAATTCAAAAAAAACAGCACTTAAAGCTTGCAAATATACATAGAGTGAAAAGGAAAACACAAATACTAGATAACTTTGAATACACCTAAATCATAAAGACCTGAAGATTAGGGTGCTATGAAAATAAATCGTTTAAAGAAGATAATCTACTGTTAAAACACATTAGAAATGTTAAATTTTAATGCATTACATCTATTATATTTGGTTTTAATCGTGTTTATTATGTACATTTGAAGCAGAAGCCCCCTTCACTAATACAATAACGCTATGAGAACAATTACTCTTATACAAAAAAGGAGCTTTTTAACCACCTTACTTTATTCTCTTTTTATCACTATTTCTTTTGCGCAAGTAGGCATTAATACTTCTAGCCCTGCAGATGGAACTATTCTAGATATCACAAGTAATGATAAAGGAATTCTGATACCCTCAGTATCTATCTCAGATTTAACTACAATGGACCCGATTACTGGCGTGGGCGCGACAGCCTCTGAAGAATTAGCTGCCGAGGGGCTTTTAGTTTATAACAATGATATTTCAACCGGAAAAGGATTCTATTACTGGAATGGAGTCCGATGGGTGGGAATTGATGGTGACAGAGATTGGAAGCTGCAAGGTAATGCTGGCAGTTCTCCTGGAACAGATTTTGTAGGAACTTCAGACGCTACAAATCTTATACTTGCCACTAACAGCAATGAAAACATGCGTTTAGTAAATGGAGGTCAAGTAACAGTTAACGAAATTGCTCCTTTTGCAGGAGATCGTTTTACAGCAACTGGAGCCACTAATGAATTTGCTATTAATGGTTATTCTTTTGGAACAGGAGTTGGACTTTATGGTCAAAATACAGCAACAGGGACAGCAATTTTAGCTGAAAATTATTCTACAGGGCTAGGACTTTATAGCGTTAACTACAATACTGGAATTGCCGGATTTTTTGAAAGCTACTCAGGAAATTTTAGTATTGTTGGCCTTGACGGGCCCATTTTGGGAAACAACATTACTTTTGGCGGCGATGGCTTAATTGGAGCTACAGATACATCTGGCCTAGAAAATGGTGTCTGGGGTATTAATAATGACGCAAACGGGACTGCTATTGTAGGAGGTACAGGCGGGGTGCATGTACTCAATGCTGATGGATCTGGGATTTCCGGTTCTTCTCCATCTTTAGGCGTATTTGGCTATGTTGCAAATGGAAATGTGTCCACAGCAAACCAAGGAAATGCTGGCGCTCGTTTTGCGCTCGATTCTGATGGAGATGTAGATACGCTCAATGATAGAGCTGGGGCAATTCTAGCTGGTTTTGACAACGTAGCACCTATAGGAGCGCCTGCTGGCAGTAGAAATAGTTACTTTGGAGGTTACTTTAGTGGTGGTGCAGAAGATGACACACCTACGTATGCCTATGTAGGTATGAGATATAGAACCAATAATACTGGAGGATCTAATGGAAACACTATTGATTATAAGATAATTGGAACAGGTAGCGTATCAACATTAGTGAATGACCCACAAGGTATACCAAGAACATTATTTGCTCCAGAGGCTCCAGAAATTGTTTTTCAAGATTATGGAGTTGGCCAGTTAATAGATGGAGAAGTAGTTATACAGTTAGACCCTTTGCTAACACACGCTATTTATGTTGATGAAACGCATCCATTAAAAGTTTTTGTAACCCTAGAAGGAGAATGTAACGGCATTTACGTTACTAATAAATCTAGCAATGGTTTTACTGTTAAAGAATTACAACAAGGTAGGAGTAATGTATCATTTTCTTGGCAAATAGTTGCAAGTAGAGCAGACACAAAAGATGCTTCTGGCAATATTGTTTCTAAGCACATAGGAACAAGATTTCCTATAGGACCAGCACCACGACCTGCTACAAAAAAGAAAGGAAAAGAATTTAAAGAGCCTAACAAAAAGAACTTAAACAAAACTCCCAGAGTCTCTACTGGTAAAATTGCTAAAAGTGATTAATAATATAATTTAACCTAAGTAAGAACGCTGAAATAATTTGTAAAAGCCCAAAAAGACCGATGCTTTAAATAGTGGAGGTCTTTTTCATTTGCATACGCCTCACGCTCAAAACTTATGTTTCTATAAGCAATGTGTCTGTCTTTATACTGAAATACTCTAACGATAAACTCTACACTATACCATAAATAAAAAGGAAGCACAAGCATTTCAACTTGCTGCCTCAAATGAATACACTCATGATTGAGAAAAACAGCGTCTTTCCTTAACTGTTTGTTTCGTGCAATAACAAAAGGCCATATAGTAATACCATTAAACCCTTTACGCACTAAAAATTTACTTGCAATAAAAAACATCATTACTATTTATGAAATATTAAAAATCTAAAATACTCATTCTTAAACTTACATTCTTAATACGTATTTTTGTGCTATGCTATTTCCGAAGAAAAACATAAAGATTGAAGAAGGTGATTTTTACCTTACCCCAGAAGGTTACAAGTGCTTTACGGAACAATACCACTTAAAACGAGGATATTGCTGTGAGAGCGGATGTCGTCATTGCCCATATGGTTTTGATAAAAAAAGGAGTAGGCAGTAAGCAGTATATTAAAAATCGATTTAATTTTAGTCGTGATTCGTGCAGTTCGCCTCGGCGGACGGTCGTGGCTCAAAATGTACACCCACCGCACAATTGTTAATAAAAATAAGTAATTGCAAATGACATTCAAAGAAGAAATACTAAAGGGCATTCCTAATAAGCTTCCACAAGTAAAGAAGTACGACGCATCGGTAAATCACGCTCCAAAACGTAAAAAAATTCTTTCGGCTGAAGAGGAAGTTTTAGCCTTAAAAAATGCCTTACGCTATTTTGAGCCACAGCATCACGCTACCCTCCTACCTGAGTTTAAACAAGAGCTAGAAGACTATGGGCGTATTTATATGTATCGCTTTCGTCCAGATTATTCTATTTACGCTAGACCCATAGATGAGTATCCCGGAAAAAGCAACCAAGCTAAAGCAATCATGCTAATGATTCAGAATAATCTTGATCACGCAGTTGCACAACACCCTCACGAATTAATTACTTATGGTGGTAATGGTGGTGTATTTTCTAACTGGGCACAATATCGCCTTGTAATGTACTATTTAGCTCAAATGGACGAAGAGCAAACACTAGTAATCTACTCGGGACATCCCCTTGGATTATTCCCTTCTCACAAAGATGCACCTCGTGTTGTTGTAACAAACGGAATGATGATCCCTAACTACTCTAAACCCGATGACTGGGAAAAGTTTAACGCTCTTGGCGTTTCACAATACGGCCAGATGACTGCCGGAAGTTACATGTACATAGGCCCACAAGGTATTGTACACGGCACAACGATTACGGTACTTAATGGTTTCAGAAAAATAAAAAAATCCCCTATTGGAGGTTTATTTGTCACCTCTGGCTTAGGAGGTATGAGTGGCGC
>JALZWC010000739.1 GCA_023300255.1 Saprospiraceae bacterium
CAGGAGCTTACACTCCTTCATCTTAGCGTAAAAAATGACTAGCTTAAAACGACCAATTTATTCTCACTTTTTGCCTTAGGAGACTTTTGGTCCTTTTTCTACAAACAGAGCCGCAGCAGTTCGCATTTTAGAGAGCAGTCTCTACTCTCTATTCTCTGCTCTCTGTTCTAGTTCACATGTATAGTAGTATGACGTTATTTAACAAAAAAACGAACGATAGTGGTTATTCTATCGCTCGTAGGATTAACAAAGTATTTTATTTTTACTGTTTACAGGGAGATAAAATCTTTGTAAATAGGATTTAATATTTAAATCAAATCCTATTTATTTTCTGATTAAAGGTAATAAATTATTTAGGTAATTTCAATCTGAATCTAATTTATTTTTGACATTTTAATTTTTATTATTCGTCTATTCTAAACCTAATGTTTTTTTAGTGTCTGGTATTCGACTTTTAACCGCTCTATCTAAAAGGGTTACTTTATTGTCTTTGAAACAAGGGCTAGCAACTGTGTACATTTTTGCAGAGCCGCCATCGAAATAGGTACCTGTTATTTTGGTCATTTGATTGAAAGTAAATGTCCAATCGACACTTCCAGAAATAGTCCCACCAAAAGGTGCTTCTTGTCCAGCATCGTGATAAATATCAATATCAAAACATTCTGAGTTGGTAAAAATAATCCAACCATAAGAATCACAGGTATTTAAGGAATAGTTTCTAACGATACCTCCATTATCATTGAATAAAACTAGCTCTGTAGAGCATTTGTTGTTATCGCTATAATTTTCCAGTGTTACTCTAATACGATTTTCTGAGAATAATTCAGGTGATAAAGATTGAAGTTCTGCTAGATTTGGATTGAGATATTGATTGCCTTCTAAATCAACTACGGTTATATTTTCGTTATGTTGATAAGCAATTTCTAATTCTGAATAGGTGGATTTAAGAACGCTTGAGTGAGTTAAAGCGTCTTCATTTACAGAAGTGATAGTTGTTGTAGTGTTGAATAATGGCAATAGCAGTGCTAATACCAATCCTAGTGTGCTGGAATGCATAGTGTTTTGTTTTTGGAGTTGATTAAGAATGGATTCTTAAACAACTTCTTTGTTATTAACTGAATATTGTGGGTGGTAGGTCTCTCTATTTAGAAAAGAGAGCTTACCTTACGGAAGTGGGATGTGTGTGCTAACTGAGTGCTGCGTACGCAGAATAGATATTCCAATAACTATACCAAATATTATAAAAATATATAATATGTAAAATTAAATGGAAAAAATTATGACTATCTATATTGGGTTAGGAACAAACCTTGGTGAGCGGGTTTTAAATTTACATAATAGTAAGCTTTTTTTAGAAGCCTCTATAGGATCTATTAAGGCCCAATCTTCTATTTATGAAACGAAAGCTTGGGGGGTAGAAGGTCAGCCTGACTTTTTAAATCAAGTAGTCGCTATCGATACTTCTTTGACGCCTCCTCAGGTTTTGGATACGATGCTTGCAATAGAAGATGCAATGGGAAGAGTCAGGGAACGAAAGTGGTATACTCGATTGATTGATATTGATTTGCTATTGTATGGTTCTTTGATTATTAAAGAGGATAATCTGGCGGTACCACACCCTTATATACAAGATCGAAATTTTGTATTACGGCCATTGGCGGAAGTTGCAGGGGATATAGTGCATCCTGTTTTGAAGAAATCTATAAAGGAATTAGAGGCGGCTTGTCTGGATCCTTTAGAGGTTTGGGCTTATGAGGTGTAAGTATTGAGCCGAATTCGTGCCTACGGCAGGAATAAAGACTATTAATTCGAACACGAGTAAAGATTAAATTCTCTACCGTACACTTTTTATTGAATGATTTTGTAGGGGCAATCCCTTGTGGTTGCCCAAATTTACCGCCGAAATAGGGCAACCACAAGGGATTGCCCCTACAAGAATCCTCGATTTTATAAAAGTGTACGGTAGAGAAGTATTAAAATAAAAAAAGCCTAAGGAGTAACTCCTTAGGCTTTTAAATTCCTTGGTCTATCTTTATGATTTAAGAAAAGTCAGACGCACCAGGATTCGCATCATTGTAACGCTTAGACACTACTGCCCAATCAATCACATTGAAGAATGCTTGTACGTAATCAGGTCTTCTGTTTTGATAGTTTAGGTAGTAAGCATGTTCCCATACATCTAAACCTAAAACAGGCTTACCATCTTCAGGAACAACATCCATTAATGGATTATCTTGATTAGGAGTAGAGCAGACAAATAATTTATCTTTACTATCTACACATAACCAGGCCCAACCTGAGCCAAAACGAGTACCAGCAGCAGCAGCGAATTCTTTCTTGAATCCTTCAAAAGATCCAAAATCTCTATCGATTGCTTTTTTGATATTCATTCTATCTGTAGGTTCTCCGCCACCTGTTGGAGACATACTTGTCCAGAATAAACCGTGATTGTAAAAACCACCACCATTATTTCTTACGCCACCAGAATGCTTGGAAACGTTTGCTAAAATATCTTCAATACTTTTTCCTTCTAAATCAGTTCCTGCAATAGCAGCATTTAATTTATTAGTATATCCATTATGGTGCTTGCCATGGTGGATTTCCATTGTGCGAGCATCTACATGTGGTTCTAATGCATCTTTTGCATAAGGAAGTGCTGGAAGTTCAAATGCCATATTTTGTAAATTTTACGAGTTGGTATGGAATGATCCTTAGTAGGATATTCTATTAAGGACTATTTTATTTATAACACCCGCAAATATAAGAAGTTTAATGAAATCAAGCTAGGTAGTAGTTTTTTATTAAAATATTTTACTTTTGCAGCAGCTTAGGAGGGTTATTAAAAAAATGTTTTGAAACCATACAAAAATAGAATAGAGAGTAGAGAATAGGGGGCAGAGATGTATTTTAGTTGGAAACAACAAATTTCGTTTGTTTTAACCGAAATACATCTCTATTCTCTACTCTCGCTTCTCTATTC
>JALZWC010000740.1 GCA_023300255.1 Saprospiraceae bacterium
GAAGCCGTAGCTCTGCTATGCCTTAATTTTGAAGCTTCTTTACAAGAAAAAATTACTGCGCCATAACTGGTAGGTTATTTAATTCCTGGTCCCTTATTCAAATCAAGCATTCGAATATTGGCTAATACTTCATTTCGAGGACCATCAAGGAGGTTCTATCCATAGGAATCAGTATTGCAAAAAAATAAATAGTTATTTAAAAGCATTTGGAGCAATTTATGATTGTGATAGCAAAGAAATATCAACTAAATTTTTCGAAATTTTAATTTCTAAAATTGAAGGTAAAGATATATCAAGACAAGACTTAGCTCGTGAAAGAGCCGAAAGAAATCTAGCACATTTTGATAATACAAATCCAGCTAAAGAAGAATCTTCCACAAAAGTTCATTTACTAATTGAAGAATTCATCAAATATAAATAGACTGTGTAAAACAATCTCTACCTAATCCAAAATAACCACCTGCTGACTAACCTGTCCCTCTGCTAATTGAACTGTCATCCAATACACACCAGCATCTATATGAGATACTTCCAATTGGGTATTGGCCTGAAGAATATGTTGAGTAAGCACTTTTTCACCAAGTGTATTATACAAATCTACTACCCCATCTCGATAAGAAACGGACTTGTCTAAAGAAAGCAACAAACTACCAGCCGTGGGATTTGGAGCTATAGAGATGTGCTGTTTCAGCGTCTCTTCTTTGGTACTCGTACTAATAGGTCGGCTTTCAATAGACAAGATTGTCAAATGGATAGAATCTGTAGATATATTTACAGGAATAATTTGTCCTTTTGAATCAATTACTTTTAAGTCATTTATGCTGAATTCAACATTCGTTTGTCTTGCCTCTAATACGTCCACAATAATGACGAATCCAACTTCCGCTAATACACCAAAACCTGTACTCCCTATTTGATTTTTCTTAGTAATAGCCAATCCGTATTGATGCGCTAAAAGATCATTTTTATCTTTTATAAATAAAGTATTTGGTTCCTCTATAAAAGAAGACACCACTGCTTCTGTCGTAATAGCTTGAACATTATTAGAATGGTAATCAAAAGAAACAGCCAAGCCTAAGAAATCTGTTATTGGCTGATCTTCTGTTCCTATGCTTAGTCTCGCTGGAACAGTAATAGCATTACCACCCGCATTTTGCAACTCAATCGTATCGCTCTCAAAAGAGATCTTAACGGATGGTAACGAAGCGTCTACTATCAATTCCTTTTTTGCCACATACTGATAATTTTGATCAATGGCATCAAAATCATTTTCATCTATCAGTCCATTTCCGTCGCAATCTGCATGCTTCGCATCTTGATCAAATATCAAAGGCGCTAACCAATCAAAGGCTGCCTGATAAGTAGGAGCTATGGTTGCATTCGGTCGAACTACTCCTACCGTATTGTAGCCTAAACCTATTGGCAATGCATCAAAAATATTAACCCAGCCATCCTTGTTGGTATCTCCCGGAAAAACACAGTCGTTATGTTCACAAATTTCTGCACCTCCAACTGAAAATACTGGTAGACAAAAATTTTCTTCGCAGCCACCTTCTATAATGGTTAAACAAACTTCATACAAACCCAATTCTCCATAAGTATGCGTAATTGTTTCTGCCGTACTTTCTACTACTGTTCCATCTCCAAAATCCCAAATAACCGAAGTCAGATTGGTAGATAGATTGTGAAATTGGATCGTCCCCGTTTCACTCGTTGGCAAATAGCCAAATAGTGCTTGACAAAGGGTATCCGAAGTGCTAGACACGATCTGTGGATTACTCCAAATAATATCGCAAAGGGTAGATTTACAAGTACTACTATCTTCTTGTAATACTTTAAAGTCCACACAAATATTCGTCAATAAAGAAGTGTTGCTTTCAGGAATATATGTAAGGACAGGGTCATCTCCTAATGATGCGCCAGTTTCATAATTATACCATTCTACTACTTGGGGATGATAAGGTCCAGCATCTGTAGGATTGTATATTTCTAATTGGTAAGTAGTTCCCTTTTTTTCTTTTTCTATTTGAAATTGACAATCGTTATTACCTATAAGATATTCTAAACAAATGATAGATATGTTCGTCAATTGGGTACTGCATCCTATGCTATCGGGGAGTACATCAAAAGAGAATTTGATTAATGCGCCATCTTTAAAATCTAAGGGTGGGTTCTCTGGCACTAAAAGGGCGCCGTCGTTGACCGATAATATCAACCATTCACAATCAGACAAGCCTAAGTCTCCAATTTTTGTCACTACGCCTACATTTTCGCAATCTTGGGCAGTACCACATAGCGACAAGAATAGGCCTACTAATAGTAGGAGTAATTTGAGTCTAGGTTGTAACATATCGGTTGTATTAAATAGGTTGTAAAAGTAATTTCCTCAAAGAGCACCATAAGTAAGCGCTACTAGATGTGAAATTTACTCATTTGTTCATAGAACCAATTCGTCTATAGAGATAATAAAATGACAGTATTTTACAAAAATGCATTTATAGGATACCAATAACAATAACAAATCTTTACTTTTGTACAAACTACTTGTTCTTACTAATAAACATAAATGATTGTTTATCAGTATTTTAAAATACAGTTTAGTCAACTTTAATTAATCATTAATTTACTAAAGGGGCTAACTAATTTTGTTTAACCACGAATTCACTAATTCATTCCTTCCCCTTTTCCAATTAGTGAATTGGTGCTTGTAGATACTCTAAAGAACTTAGAATCATTAACCACGAATTCACTAATTAGAGTCAGTACTTTTTCAAATTAGTGAATTAGTGGTTAATGATTCTACATCTGCTTGACGAAGTCAAGTGTAGAAAGATTTTTAAAACAAGTCCAAATGCTAAGCAATAAACTATACACTTTACTACAGACCTTATCCAATCAAGATCTTCAGCGATTTAAAAAATTTATCCATTCCCCTTACTTTAATGAAAATCAGCAGTTGATCCAATTATTCGAACTGATACATCCTTTCTTAAAAGAAGCAACTAAACAAGCTCCCTTAACTAAAGAAAATACTTGGACTATATTGTTTCCAAAACAAACATATAGCGATACCAAAATGAGGCGACTCTGTTCTGATTTGACCAAACAAGTGTATACTTTTTTGTCCGTTCAAAAATTTAAAGAGGAAGAATTAGTACAGAAGTCCTTTCTATTGGATACTCTGAATGATGCCACTTTGACTAAACAATATGACAGCGTTTATAACGCTGTGCAAAAAAAGAACAATAGCGTAACTACTAAAAGTGCGAACTATCATTACTATCAACATCGATTGTTAGCAAATCAATATTTATATCAGGCAAAGCAGCGCAAACCTTTTTTAGAAGTATTCAGATCGGCCGATCATCATTTAGATTGTTTCTATTTTTTGACTAAATTAAAAAATTATTGCGCAGAACTAGGTAATAAAAGTAGTATTCAAATTTCAGAAGAGATGAAGATATTACCCAATCTATTTCCTTATTTAAAGCAAGAAGGTTTTGATAAAATACCTAGTATAAAGGCCTATCTATTAGTGATAAAACTCTTAACAATACCTGAGGAAGAACATTTTTTTTGGGAATTAAAAGAATTTATTGCCACCGAAACAACTATTTCTCAAGAGGATCTCAATGAATTCTATGCCCATTTAATGAATTACTGTGCTAATAAATTAAATGGAGGGAATACCGATTATTATCTTCATTTATTCGATCTTTACAAAGTAGCATTAGATAAAAAAGTTATTATTGAAAAGGACCGATTAGATTTCCAACAGTATAAAAATATTATCGGCATAGGTCTTAAAGTTCAAGCTTATGATTGGGTAGAACAGTTTATCCAAAACTATACCCAGTGCTTAATTCCTAGCAAAAGAGAAAATGCATTGAATTTTAATCTAGCTAAAGTATATTTCTCTCAACAACAGTATGAAAAGGTTATTGAACAATTAAGTACCGTAACCTACAAGAATCATATTTATGCAATTGGAGGGAAGACCATTTTAATAAAAACTTATTTTGAACTAAAGGAGTATCAAGCGCTAGACTCTTTGATTGATAGTTTTAGGATTTATATCAGGAGAAATAAAATTATTTCTAGGGAAGTACAACAGCAAAATTTAAATTTTCTGAGATTCGTAAAAAAAATTGCAGGTACACTTCCTAAGGATGCTACTTCTATTGAGAAAATTACTAATCAAATTCATAAGTGTAAAGCATTAGCAGGGAAGAAATGGATCTTAGAGAAGGTGGCAGAGTTAATCTAATACATTTTAAAACTAACAAGTAAACATTTGAGCAAAATTAAACGTAATTTTTAACCACATAGATACATAGGACACATAGACTAATAACAACTATGTGTTCTATGTACCTATGTGGTTAAAAAATCTATGGTGTCCTTTATTTTGTCCAAGTGTATAACGAATAGATAATTAACAATGGCAAAAATAGCATTAGAAGGTATGCGGTTTTATGCATATCATGGATTTTATCCAGAAGAACGAAAGACAGGTACTCATTTTGAGGTAGATGTGCATATCGAAACAACTTTTTCTCGAAAAGTCTATACCGATGATTTATATAGTACGATCAATTATGAAACGGTCTATTTCATCTGTAAAGCAGCTATGAAAAAGCCAAGTAAATTGATTGAAACAGTTGCTGCCAGAATTATCATTGGCCTACAAGGGCAATTTAGTTCCAGTAAAATTGAAAATATTACAGTTCGTATTAAAAAAGAAAATCCACCATTGGGAGGAGAAGTAAGAAACGCTACGGTGGAATTAGATAGTAAATTTGCGCCTTCTTGCGGACGTTGTGGGAAATATTTGGTTTGTTTTGATAAACCTGGTGGCTGTTGGTGTATTAAAAATAATGTCAATGCACAACAATTGAGTCGATATCAATCTCAATTTTATAAGTGTAAATGTAATGACTGTCCTCAGAACTAATTCTGGGGTAACAAACTTGAAATATTCTAGTAAAATCGGGCATAGTCTTTGGGGATATTGTAATTTTACCCTGCGCTTAATCTTGTCCCTAAGCGATATAAATATAGGAACATATGCTCCTATATTTCTTTGGAGGCAGGAAGATAATTTGAAAATACTAATATAAGATATGTCAAAATTACCCGGTGCTGGTGCCGTAAAATTAAAAGCAAAAGATTTCGCTACTGACCAAGACGTTAGATGGTGTCCTGGTTGTGGTGATTATTCTATATTAAAGCAAGTTCAATCGGTACTTGCAGAATTAGAGGCGAATAAGGATGAAACAGTTTTCATTTCTGGTATTGGTTGCTCTTCCCGTTTTCCTTACTATATGGATACTTATGGAATGCATTCCATACATGGGCGTGCTCCTGCTGTTGCTAGTGGCTTAAAACTCGCCAATCCAAATTTAGATGTCTGGATTATTACAGGTGATGGCGATGGTTTCTCCATCGGTGGTAATCATATGATTCATGGTTTACGAAGAAATTTGGATGTGAATATTCTTTTGTTCAACAACCAAATTTATGGATTAACAAAAGGACAATATTCTCCGACTTCAGAAGTGAATAAGAAAACGAAATCTACGCCATTTGGTTCTTTAGATCATCCGATTAATCCATTAGCATTATCAATGGGAGCAGATGCTACTTTTGTTGCTAGGTCTATGGATAGAGATCCTAAGCATTTAAAAGCAATGCTTAAACGAAGTAAGGCGCATAAAGGAACTTCTTTATTAGAAATATATCAGAATTGTAACATCTTTAATGATGGCGCATTCTTCACCTTTACAGAAAAATCTAGCAAGCCTGATACTACTATATATTTAGAAGAAGGCCAGCCTTTAATTTTTGGTGCAGAAAAAAATAAAGGAATTCGATTAGATGGCTTTAAACCTGTAGTGGTTGATATAACGGCTGGCACTTATACGGCGGACGATTTATGGATACATGAAGAGACCGACCAAATGAAAGGTCAAATGTTAACTCGTTTCTTTGATGATCCTCGGACTACAGAGGACTTTTTGCCTCGTCCATTTGGCGTTATTTATGCGGAAACTCGTCCTTGCTACGATGATTTGTTGTTTGCTCAATTAGAAACAGCTAAGGAGCAATTAGGCGATGGTGACTTGGATGCGATGATTGCTGGCGGTACTACTTGGGAGATTAAGTAGTTATTGAATAGCAATATTAAAAAAACGGCTAGGAAATATATTTCCTA
>JALZWC010000741.1 GCA_023300255.1 Saprospiraceae bacterium
AAAGGGATGACTATAGATGGACAATTATTTGAAGGGAGTACTACTTATGAGGTTCGTTGAGATGATTGTTGATATTGTAAGATTGTGTGATTGTGTCCATTATGGCCACAATCACACAATCTTACAATCACACAATCAAATCCTTACTGAAAAACACGAACATAATCTATCTCCATCTGCTGAGGAAAAACGGTACTTTGATCTGGACTACCTGGCCAATTCCCACCAACAGCAACATTAAAAATCATATAGAAAGGCGCATTAAAACGATAGACTCCGCCTTGTAAATTGGCTAGCGTAATGGTATGAAAAAGAGTTTCATCCATATACCAATTGATTTCGTTTTGTTCCCAAACTAAGGTGAAAACATGGAATTGTTCACTGAACTTTTCATCTAACGTAATGGAAGAACCTACAAACGTACTAGGGTCGCCCGAGTTGCCCCAGTGTGCAGTTCCATGTGATATATTAGGTCTATGGCCTACTAATTCCATAATATCAATTTCCCCAGAGGCAGGCCAACCTACTTCATCAATATTACTGCCTAACATCCAAATCGCAGGCCAAATGCCCTGTCCTTCGGGTAACTTTGCTCGTACATCAATTCGACCAAATTTAAATTCCTTTTTGCCTTTTGTATGAATTTTAGCGGATCGAAAGCCTTGTGTTCCCAGTTGCGTAGCTGTTATAACCAACTTTCCGTCTGCGACTCGGATATTTTCTGGTTCATCGGTATACCATTCTAGTTCATTATTTCCCCATCCACATATATCTGGACAACCATCCCCTAAGTCAAAATTATAGTTGTCTGTATTTAGTGCTGTTCCGTCAAATTCGTCTGCCCAGCTTAAGTTATATCCAAAATGCTCACCAGAAGTAATGTAGCCATCTGTATCAAAATTAGAAGGCTGGTCATTATCTTTAATGAGACCAACTGCTACACCAGTACCAATACTAGCATTACTAGCGGATGTTAGCATAACACTAATTTTTTCTTCGACTTCTTTTATTTCGTCATCTATAATCGGGATGGCAATCATTGCGGAATTACTACCAGCAGCAATAGTAACAAGACCTGAGGGCGGAGAGAAATCAATGTCAGGAGAAGCACTTATTCCTCTAACAGTATATTCCACGTCAACGTTAGTTTCTACGATTTGGCTGGCTCTAACTTCCATTTGCAGCATAGAGTTTCCTGCACCTTCAATAATGGAACCACTACTGATACTGATAGCCGCTAAATTGGCAGATGGCGATGGCATTCCATCATCATCGCTATCTCCACAGGCCAGACAGAAGGATAGAAAAATAAAACAAAAAAGATTAATCTTATTCATGAATGTTTTGTTTAGAAGGATGATTTAATAGCTTCCCTAAAATGGGTTAATCTACAACTTTCTCTGATCTATATTTTAAATGTATATAGCAATGAAATTGTTTAGCAAAAATACAAAGTGCGTAAATTATTATATCTAATTCTTCAAAAAAAAAATATTACTTTCTAAAATTGTCTCTGTTAAGTCTTTATCTTACATTTCTGATAGTTGTTGCACTACGAAGGTATTTTTTGAATTAACTTCATAAAAAACTTGCAGATGAATTGGAAAATAAGAATTATCCCTGTTTTAACCTTACTATGCTTAATATGCATGATTACGTCCTCTTTTGCACAAAGCAAACGACAGTATATTCCAAATAATGAAAGATTTAATGCCGGTTTAATCTTAGGATATAATGCTAGCCAAATAGATGGCGACTATTACAAAGGATTTAGTAAATATGGACTAACTGGCGGTATACGTGGAATCACTCGACTTAGGTCAAATTTAGAATTCAATATAGAAATTTTATATAGTAAAAAAGGAAGTAAGATTTTTCATAATCGCTATGCTACTCCAGGCAGGTCTATGGAACAAAGGTTTATTGATTTGACTTATATTGATATTCCTGTTTTTGTAAAATTTATGTCTCCTAGTAAAGAAAGTAGTTTTCATATAGAGGTTGGTGCTATCTACTCTCGTTTATTCAATGCTACAATTAAAGAGAATGTACTCAATAATCCCTCAGAATTTGTCTATCAAGAAATTATTGATGATTTTAAGAATAATGACATTTCCGTTCTGGGTGGAATTGGATATACTTGGCAAAATGGTTTTTCTATTAATTACAGGTATATTTTTAGTGCACGAAATTTTTATCGAGGAGATGCTTTTGGTTCAGATTCTTACGATTTAATTATTGACCAACCAGTTACCTTCCTTCGTAATTATTATTATACACTCAGTTTATCTTACAGTCTATTCGATAATAAAACTAGAAAAAAATCAAAGAAACGAAAAACCTAGATGTTTAAATAAAATACTTTCTTCTTGATAATATTCCTTTTCTACCAACATGCCTACCTACGATACAATGCAGCTACATCAAGTGGCAGTCACACCTTTTTAGATCGTCGAATAAAAAAAAATAAACGGCTGGTATTGTCCAAATCTTATCATCGGATGGCTACCGGCGTCCGATGATAAGATTTTCATCGCCATCGGACGGCGATAGCTTTATTGATACCCAATAAGTTTTTTTACCACGGATTCACGGATTAATAAGCATTCTACTTAGCCTAATCCGTGAATCCGTGGTAAAAAAGCAAGATTAGTATAAACTGCTTTGATAATCTTGTTCAATTTTTCATAAATAATTACCAGTTGCCCAGTTGATTTTATACGAAGATTTGGACGGTGTATGCAAATCATACATCATATATCTTACATCATAAATCATATATCAGTCTGATTTTGACTAATTAGCAGAT
>JALZWC010000742.1 GCA_023300255.1 Saprospiraceae bacterium
TTTCCATTGCTGAAAAAGAAGCAAAAAAGCTAGTTAAAAACAAACCCTCCGGTGTTTTTAACGGGCCATCGCCACCTTGATGATTCTTATATGTTGACAGTGTGACGTTGACCAAAAGGCATTCAAATCCTTAAGTTGAGGACATTCCACTTCCAGTGGTCGGATGAAACGTGCAGCTTGATCCGACTATCCGATCCATTTTAGGAAAGTGCCCCTGAACTGTTTTGCACTCAATTAATATTAAACATTTCAAGTCATTATCTAGTTGTATGCTCCGCTCGGTCAACATATGGGCGGGATGGCCCGACAAAAATACCGGAGGTATTATTTTTGTCTAGAATTTTTGTTTCTTTTTTTTCAATGAAAAAAGAAAAAGGATTTAAAGAACCAAAGTAGAACTACTGAATCCATTCCAATTTCTAAAGCCAATAACCTAGACTTCAATTTTCTTTAGCCTCAAAAAATGTATAAAACATAAAGCCTATGAAAAAGAACAAAGTCTAGTATTAGAAACGCCCTATTTGCAGCGTATTTATAAAACATATCTACACAACCACCTCCCACATAGTAGCAGGATCAAAATACTTCTGCGCCAAATCCCTCAACTCCTGTGCAGAAATAGTATGCACCAAATCCACTATTTTTTGAAAATCACTATAAGGTCGATCTTCTAATACCAAAGTCTTTACAAGATCCGTTACTCGGAAAGGCCCATCCACCATATTGAGCATATTACCCAAGATGTAGTTTTTAACCATTTCTAATTCCTCATCAGGGATTAAGTCATTTTGGAGCCGCGCCATTTCGAAATAAATTTCTTTAAGTGCAGGCTTTAAAAATTCACTCCCTACTTCGGTAGAAACATAAAAACAGGCATCCTCTTGCATCGTATCTTGAACAGAATAGATATTATAAGTGTATCCTTTATCTTCTCGAATATTATTCATTAAGCGAGAGCCAAAATAACCGCCGAGCACCGTATTCAAAACGGTAAAGCCACTATAGTCTTCATGGTTTCTAGTGATTGCTTTCTTCCCTATTCTAATAGCTTTTTGTAAAGAGTCTGGTATAAGAAATTCTACTTTTTTAGCTTGGATAATTGGGGGAGCAGGGAAAATAGGATTCGTTTTGATCCCTGTAGGTAATTGCCCTAAATGCTGATCTAGTAATTGAATGATCGTATCATCAATTTTGCCACTTAAAAAAATAGTGCAGTTTTGAGCATGGAAATTCGTCTTAAAATGCTGTACTAGATCTGCTTGTTGAAGCTGATCATAACTTTCTTCAGAGCTATTATAGCCATAAGGATGAGTTTCTCCAAACATTAACTCTGTGATCTTTCTATAAGCAACGACATCGTTTTTAGTCAGATCCACCTGCATCCGCCTTTTACTATTCTTTTTAAAAGTCTCTAATTCTTGCTCTGGAAAAATAGGACTTGTTAATAACTCTCTTACCAAACCAATTAGCTTTGGAAAGTGCTTATTCATAGAATAGTAGACCAAACTAGAATAGTCCAAACTAGTCGGCAAACTAATCGTTGCCCCATAAAAGTCAATCATTTCTGCAATTTCTCCAGAAGAAAAAGAAGCAGTACCTTCCCTCAGCATCCGACTAGTTGCTCTAGATGCTAACTGCTTGTGCTCAAAAGGTCGACCAGCACGAATAACAATTTGCATTTTCATGACCGCTTGCGTCCCCATATTGGTCACGTACAAAGGAATACCATTCGATAATTTCAATTCTTGTGGTATGGGAAGCGGTATTTTAGTTAAGGTCTTTATTGGCGGTTGTGCCGTTCTATCTAGGATCATTGCTTTTTTAGAGAGAAATATCCTCTACAACTCCCCGCCTCTGCGTTCAATTTTATTTCCCGAAGGGAAAAGAATAACTATCCGTCGCATTCCTTCGGAATGTTAGTTAGTATTGAACGCAGAGACGGGGAGTTGCAGAGTTTTTTTCGTAAAAAAATATAGTAGCGCAAAAGTAGAAGGTATTATATATACAAAGGGTGAAAAACGCAGATATTTTCGCTCTTCATCAAGCTATTTTCGTGCTTTAGGAATATACGCCGCCTATTCCTCTTTATTTCAATCAAAAGTTATCCACATTTTGTGGATTTCTAATTAAAAAAAAGTTCTTAAGAAGGTGTATTTTTGTGGTTATAAATAAATAGACAGTTTTGAAGCAATACTTTCACACTCCTGTTATTTATTTCTCTTACAATCAGCATAATACAAGCATATGAAATTTAGCATTTCTTCTACTCAATTACTATCGCAATTACAAATTGCAGGCGGGGCAATAGGATCGAATCCTGTTTTACCAATATTAGAAGATTTTTTATTTTCTATCAAAGGAGATAAGCTAACGATTACAGCTACAGACCTAGAGACAACAATCATTACGAACATAGAGGTCATGTCAGTGGATAAAGATGGAGTAGTGGCTATTCCTGCAAGAATTTTATTGGATACGCTTAAAGCCTTACCTCAACAACCTATTACCTTTAATATAGACGAGGAGACTTACGCAATTGAGATTAAGTCTGCTTATGGTAAGTACAAATTAGCAGGAGAAAACGGGCAAGATTACCCAAAGATTCCAGAGTCAGACGAGGTAGATTCTATTAATGTAGAAACAGCTGTATTGGCACACGGTATTTCCAAATCTTTATTTGCAACTAGTAATGACGAATTGCGACCAGCAATGACAGGGGTCTATTTCCAAGTAGATTTTGGAAAACTGATACTAGTTGCTACGGATGCTCATAAGTTAGTAAAATATACTTTCAACAATCTAAATAGCGAAGTTTCTACTTCCTTTATCGTTCCTAAAAAAGCATTAACGCTTTTAAAAAATGCTTTACCTGGAGAAGGAATGGCGAAAATATCTTTCAATAAGTCAAATGCCTTTTTTGAATTTGATGATATGCAAATTATTTGCCGATTGATAGACGCTCGATACCCAGATTATAACGCGGTGATTCCAGTTGATAACCCGAATGATCTAACTGCAACTAGAGCAGATCTACAAAATTCTTTGAAGCGAATCGCTATTTATGCGAATAAAACGACCAATCAAGTTGTGCTGAATATTCAAGATGGCAGCTTAACGGTATCTGCAGAGGATTTAGATTTTTCTAATGCCGCTACCGAGCAGTTAACTTGTACTTATAGTGGTGATCCAATGACTATTGGTTTCAACGCTAAATTCTTGGTAGAAATGCTAGGGGTATTGGATTCGGAAGAAATTAAAATACATTTATCTACTCCTACCCGAGCGGGGATTTTAGTTCCTGTAGAGGAAATGGAGGATCGAGAAATTTTGATGTTGGTAATGCCTGTCATGTTGAGTAACTAGGGTTAAACAATTATCAAGGCGTTCTAAAATAAAAATCTCCTACTTTTGTTGAAAAGTAGGAGATTTTTGTTTTGGGGTATAGCTGTCTTATTACGGGACAAAATAGTTTGGACCTGTCTAGCCGCCTATGGTATATACATAACTAACAACTGGATGTAACCGCTTATGCTTCCTGATGTAGATACAGGGCCGAAGCTACGCTCCTTTTACCATCTTTTAGGGGCATCGCCTCGACCCTGTCTGTAGAAACGGTATTTTGATTTTTTTTCTAAGGAGCGTAGCTCCTGCCTGG
>JALZWC010000743.1 GCA_023300255.1 Saprospiraceae bacterium
TTTGCAGGCACAAGAAAAGCATTGCATATCGCAATTATTCCCTGTTTATTAGATGTCTTACCGATTATCATTATTTTGGTAGGCTTTAAATTTGCTTGGGATGCTCAACAGAAGCAGAGCGAGTTAGAGCGCTTGAATACGGCAGTGGCAGAAAGTCGAATGCAATTTTTGAAATCTCAAATTAATCCGCACTTTCTATTTAATAACTTGAATAATTTATATGCGTACGCACTAGAAGGTTCTCCTAAAACACCGACGATTATTTTACAATTATCTTCTTTATTGAGATATATGCTTTATGACTGTCAAGCCGAATTGGTGCCTTTGGAAAAAGAAGTAAAGAGCTTAAGGGATTTTATTCATTTGCAAGAACTACAAATTGAAGATAGGGGAGACGTACAGTTTAATGTGTCTGGTTCGACTAGTGCTTGGCAGATTGCGCCGCTTATTTTAATTGTCTTTATAGAAAATTGCTTTAAACATAGTACCTCTAGTCAAACAAAGGATATCGCAATTGATATTGACCTCCGAATAGATAAAGACCAATTGGTTATGGAATGTAGTAACTCTTATTCGACTACTTCTAATACGGAAAAGTTATCTAAAAGCATTGGCCTCAAAAATGTGAAAGCTAGACTAGACTTATTGTATCCAAACGCTCACCAATTAACTATTCAAGATGATGGACAGATTTATAAAGTTCAACTAGGATTAGAATTAGTAACGATACAAAAATAACCGAATCATGCCGACTTGTATCATCATTGAAGATCAGCCACCTGCGCAGCGGATTCTACAAAAATATATCCGAGACTTTGGACAGATAGATTTAATGGCTACTTTTCCAGATGCCTTATCCGCACTCGAATTTTTAAAGCAAGACAAAGTAGATGTTATTTTTTTGGATATTCACTTACCTAAAATATCAGGTATCGAATTTCTAAAAATCTTACCTTATTCTCCTAAAATTATTTTAACGACCGCCTTTGCAGATTATGCATTGCAAGGCTATGAATTGGATGTGTCGGATTATCTACTAAAACCTTTCTCCTTTGAAAGATTTATGAAAGCAGTTTCTAAAGTGCTCTATCAGACGGAGGATATCCTTCCGCAGTCGGCTACGAACAGTTCTCAAGCTACTCCATCAAGTAAAATACTATTTGTCAAAACAGGAAAAGAATACCAAAAAATAGAAACTTCAACTATTCAATTTGTTAAATCCAACGGAGATTATACCCAAATTTTTACTACAACTGGTAAGCACCTTGTTTCTCAACCTTTGAAATATTGGATAGATAAACTAGCGCCTCAGTTCTTTTGTCAAATTCATAAATCATACCTAATCAATGTTCTACATATAACAAAAGTGGTCAGTAATCAAGTTTATATCGGAGACGAGTTATTACCTATCGGTAGGACCTATCGAGAAGGTTTTGTGAATGATTATTTGGAAAAATAAACGTTCTTTCTGACTCTATATTTACAGTATAATATTTCAAAAGATCTGACAGCGTAGCGATCTGACTATTAATAATATCTATCTCAATAAAGTAGCATACCCTTTTACTAGATTTGTTGCTCCTCGACTATCTGTAAATTCAATCAAATAGGAATAAACGCCAGGAGGTGAATTTTTACCAGAATTATTTTTTGTACCATTCCAACCTGTATTAATATTATCAGAATAAAACACCTGTTCTCCCCAGCGGTTCCATATACTAAAAGAGAAATCATTACTACCAAAGAGTAAGGCAACTGGAATGAAAATATCATTTTGGCCGTCGCCATTAGGGGTAAAAGCATTCGGCATAAACAATTCTCCCGAAGGAAAGATATCAATCAATTGACTAGTTGTATCCATACAGCCATTAGGGTGGGTAACGATTAATTGTATGACCTGCATCCCTGTATCAGGGAAAGTAAAACTTGGATTTGTTTCATTAGAGCTACCTACGCCATTAAAATCCCAATCCCAAGCTACAGCAGCTATAGAATTGTCGAAGAAATCAGCAGTTGGATCAACTACATTTAATTCTTCTGGCGTAAATGTGAAGTCCGCAATAGGAGAAGGCGTTACTTCTATTAAGCCAGGTAGTTCTAAAGTGGTTCTACAATCAAATGGGTTTCTTATATCTAAATTTACGGTATATATGCCTGGCGCCTCATATGTGTAAGTTGGACTTACGGAAGGGCTACCACCTCCATCTCCAAAATCCCAAGTAATATCATATTCATCTGAAATTAAAGTGTCTAAATTGTCAAAAGTGACACTGGCTGGAGCACATGCAAGAGAAGCACTAGGCGCAATAAAAATTTCTGGTGCTAATGGGAAATAGGGAACAAAATCGGTTTTAGTAACCGTACAATTATTTACGTCTCGTACAGTTAGGGAAACGGGTAAATTTCCAGAAGTTGGAAATAAATATTCTACATTATCAGCGTTATATAACCTGCCATCGCTGAAGTCCCAATTAATCTCTTGTATACCATCTGATTTAGTACTGGATTCATTTACAAAGGAGACAAAACCAGGCGCACATTGATCATATTCAAAACTGAAATCAGCGATAGTTTCTGGTAATATATTTACGGTAACGGTAGCCCGATCTTCACAATTTCTAGAACCTGGGTTGACAATTAAGGTGCCTTCATAAACACCTGGAGAAGGAAAGGTGACGATTGCTTCATCTCTCGTACTTATAAAGTCCTGACCATCGCCTAAATCAAATTCCCACTGTATATCTCCAACAGCGAAATTAGGGGTACTAGCATGTTCAAAAACGACATTATTTTGCTGACAAATTGTGGAACGATAGGCTCGGTCTCCGACGACTACATCACCTACGATGACTGCTTCAATATTTCTAACACAGTCGCCAACTACATATTGAAAATCTCTTCTAATAATACTCAGTAATTCTCCATCTCTATATTCTTCTACCGCAACGCTGACTACAAATAATCCAGCAATAGTAGGTACGCCAGAAATAATACCGGTCATAGAATCAATCGTTACGGTAGTATTGACTCCTCCATCATTAGATTTGCCTAAAGGAAAAGTGTCTCCAAACACGGGGCTAGTATAGTTAAGCTCTGTAAAAAAAGGTGCGCTATTAGCTCTAGGTGGACATGGAGGAATAGGAATTGCTCCAACACAAGTATTAACTCTAAGTTCTGTATCATTGCCACCTCCATCAAGGGGCTTTTCAAAGTAATAGACCAAGCTATCTCCATCAGGATCTGTCGCCGAATGATCAAAGGTCATTTCAAAATTTTGACAAATCACTAAGTCTGGAAAATTATTGAATACAGGACTAGAGTTACAAATTTGCTGTGACTCAGGAGTGATTTCTACATAGAAAGTAGAACCTCTATCTTCTGCGTTTCTGATATTATTGATCCCTATATTTCTACAACATCGCTGATAGACAATAAAGTAACTATCAGAACTTAAATCCAATGAAATACCAAAATCACTTAGTTTAAATCTATATAAGCCTTCTTCTACACCAGGTGGGTCTCCTTCTAAACATAGTAAATCATTGGGTAAGACTGGTCTGCTGAATAACAATTCAGGTCCAAATAGAATATTTTGATCCCCTTGATCTAGACTGAAGCAATCCAAATTAGTACCACATCTGTATATAGCAATAGCTGCTTGAGGATCAAAATCAGCTCCACCTCCTGTTGTATCTCTATATACTTGCATTTCTATTTCATAATCTCCATTTCCTAGACATTTATAGGTCATTTCTCCACCTATAATATGCTTCGCAAAAACTTGTTGTATCAAACAAGAGCAACAGAGTATTAAGAAAACTTTTAAACTATTTTGATTCATTAATGAGTAATTTTCTCCTATTCCTTAAATTAAGTTGTTCAAAACAAAAGCTTGAATAACATTGCTATCTAATAAGTGTAGCGAAACCTTTTCTCGTATGTTTTTCTCCTCTATTATCCACAAATTCAACTAAGTAGGTATACACGCCCGTAGGAGCTGCTTCGCCTACATTATTTTTCCGTCCATTCCATCCTTCGCCGAAGACTATTGTCGAGAATACTTGTTCCCCCCATCTGTTCCAAATACTGAATTGATATTCCAAAGAACCAAATGAGAAACCAACAGGAAGAAATAGATCATTCAATCCATCTCCATTCGGCGTAAAAGCATTGGGTAGAAATAAGTCTATGGATGGGATAATATCAATGACCGCCGTAGCAGTATCTGTACAACCACTCTGATGCGTAACCACTAAAGTAATCACTTGCATCCCTGTATCAGGGAACGTAAAAAAAGGATTTTGATCTGTTGACCGATCTAAACCATTGAAATCCCAATTCCAAGTAGCAGCATTCAAAGATTGATCGAGGAAGGTGGCAGTTGGATTGGTAATCGTTATTTCATCAGGCGTAAAGGAAAAATCGGCTGTAGGAGAGGGATTAACCCTTACTAAATCTCCGTAAACAGATTCTGTTTGACAGCCAGAGGGGGAAAGAATGGATAAAGTAACGCCATAGTTTCCTGGTGTCTCATAGATATGCGTTGGAGATACTTCCGTACTAGTATTGCCATCGCCAAAATTCCAATTGATCATAAAATCGTCGGTCAATATCCCTTCTAAATTATCGAAGTTTATATCAACTGGCGCACACTCATCAACGCCCATTGGCGCTGGGAAAGATTCGGCTGATACAGGAAAATAATCTATTGTTTTTGTTTGTACAGCTGAACACTCATTGATGTCTGTAACAGTCAGTATAATATCTAGCGCTCCTGGTGTAGTATAGTTATGAAATGGCATAAAATCAGTGGAGCTTGCTCCATCTCCAAACTCCCAATCATACCGATCAATAGCAGATTCACTAGAAGACAGATTCACAAAATTAACGGGCGCGTTCGCATTACAAGTATCAAAATCAAATTCAAAATCTGCGATAGTCTCCGGAAAAATGGAGACATTGATTGTCGCGGAATCTGCACAGTTTTCGGAATCTAGATTAACAAATAATTTGCCTACGTAATCGCCAAATGTGGGAAAGTCAACTTGTATTTCATCGTTTGTACCAGTCGCTCTAGTCCCATCTAATAAATCAAAGTCCCATAAGATTTCATCTATGAATTCAGGAGGTGTACTTTCGTGCTCAAAAGTAACGCTGCCTTCATCACATCTGGTAGATCTAAAGGCTCGGTCGCCTATCATTTCATCGGCAGTAATAATCGCATTAATCGCTCTATCGCAACGAACTACTTGGTGTTGAAAATCTCTTCTAATAGACCCGATTAATTGTCCGTCCCTATATTCTTCTACTACTACACTAATAACAAAAATACCAGCCATAGTAGGTGTTCCAGCTATCAAACCAGTCATAGAATCTATCGAAACAGAAGTATTGACACCATCTATAGTAGAAAAACCTAGAGGATTAGTATTCGTATAAGTAGGGCCTAAATAATTGATGGTTTCAAAAGTATTTGGAGGACAAGGAGGACTCGGTTCTACTCCTTCACAGCTAATCGCTTCAGGAGTAACATTACTTGTTCCTCCACCAGAAATTGGGGCATCAAAATAATAAACCAAACTATCGCCATCTATATCTGTAGCCGTATGAAAGTAATCAATATTAAAATTTTGACAAATTAGAAGATCTGGAAAGGTATCAAAAACAGGACTAGAATTACACAATTGTTGTGATAAAGGAGTTATTTCTGCGAAGTAAGAGGTACCTTGTTCTACTGGGTTTGGTATGTTTAATACACCTTCATTTCTACAACAGCGTTGATAAACAATATAATAACTATTGGCGCTTAAGTCTAACGAAATTCCGTGATCACTTAGTTTGAAATTATATACCCCTCGATTGACACATTGGATATTATCTGCTACCAGACATTCTATACTATTGGGTTCGACTTTTTCGATAGGGCCTATGTCTACAATAAAATTGCCTTGATCAATATCTTGTTGCATTAAATTAGCACAATTGACTCCACTACCACATTCATATATTGCGATTCTTATTCTTGGATCTAAAGGGGTCGGATCATTTCCATCACAATCTTGATATAAAATGAATTCTACCTCATAGTCTCCTCCTCCTAAGCAATTATAAGTCATTTCCCCTCCAATAATATGAGAAGCGGATAGAGAAAGGCTATTCATCAACAAAAAAATAAAGACAAAAAAATTAAATCTCATACGGCAAATTACTCGTTTCTATAAAAATGAACGATTTCTTTCATATAAAATGATAGGATAGAAGTTAAAATTGCCTTCTCTCTTACAATTTTATGTCAAACAAGGCACTAAAGTAATAGATTTAGGAGTTTGTTAAGGAAAAAATCCTATCCTATTTTTCAGCCCAATTACTGATTATTGATATATATTTGCAAGCTGTTTATTGGAGCTTGGCGTAGTGCTTTGCTTCAATGCAGTGTAAGCGGTTATTTTAATATGCCTAAGCGTCACTTTTTGTTTAGGAACGAGTCAAAACAGATTCAGAATCTTGGCCTGTTATTTTCGCCCCCTAGCACTCCCATCCGCAAGCGGTTCACAAACTGGGTTTGCTCATGTTAAAAAGCCTCGTTGATGCTCTGCATCGGCTATGTTTTTTGTCTCAACAGGGACCAAACTAACTTCGTCAATCTTTCTGAATCCATTTTCGCCGCATTTCTTAAAGAAAGTGAATCTATGTAAAACCATTTATGGATACAACTATACAAAGAAACAGAAACTACTTTTTAAAAGACGATACAGAACAGATAAAAACCGTTCTGTTGAATGATGGGATCATTTTATATCCCACCGATACCATATGGGGGGTCGGATGTGATGCGACTAATCCGATAGCTATTGAGCGGATTTATAATTTGAAGGAGCGAGACCGCTCCAAGCCATTTGTGTTATTGGTGAGTAGTATCGACATGCTTAAAAACTATATTGAAGTGGGTCATCCTCGAATTGAGACCCTACTTTCTTTTCATGTCCGTCCTTTGACGGTGATCTATGATGAAGGAAAGAATCTTCCAGCCAATGCAATGAGTGCCAATGGTTCAGTTGCTATAAGAATCGTTAAAGATGTTTTTTGTCAGCAATTAATCAATGATCTTGGCAGACCATTAGTTGCTACTTCCGCTAATATTAGTGAACAGCCTTTTCCTGCTACATTCGGAGAAATTAGTTCAGAGGTCATACAAGGGGTAGATTATGTGGTGTACCATCGTCGAGATGATAAGACAGTAAGCGAACCTTCTGTTATTGTGCGCTGCACGCCAAAAGGAGAATTGGTATTTATTAGGGAGTAAGTGAAGTAATAAGTATAAAGTAGTAAGTATGAAGTCGTAAGACGTTGACAAGTACACAATAGAATTTTTTTTAACCACATAGATACATAGGTCACATAGGTGTTATGCTCTATGTGGCCTATGTTACTATGTGGTTAAAATATTACGTTTAATTTTGTCCATGTACATACTTGGTCAAAATGAACTAACTTTTATTTGCTGATTGTATGATTGTA
>JALZWC010000744.1 GCA_023300255.1 Saprospiraceae bacterium
AAAACTAAGCATAGCTGGGCTACGGTTCTTTTTTTAGGACTTCTTAGAGGGAAAAAGGGCAGGTTAAAATGGCTAATTTATTCTTACTCTTTGCCTAAGAAGTAATAAGTGTGAATCTTACCTCCTCGTACCTAAGTAATAAATTATGAAGAAAAGGAATTTTTTTTATTTAAAATTAAGAAATTCAATCTTACTACTTTCACTACTATTTATAGGTCAAACAGGGACAGCACAAGTTGTAGGCCCTTGGGATTTAGATGTTTTACACCAAGTTCCAGATTGGAAAACAACAGATATAGATGAAGTCAATGGTTTTACCTCTATTCTTTATAAATCTATAGATTATTTAGGAAACCCAGTTGAAGTTTATGCTTATTATTCTGCTCCAAGTGGTATTCCGCCAGTTGGTGGTTGGCCTGCTGTTGTATTTGCTCATGGAGGTGGAGGAACTGCTTTTACAAGACTTGTAAATGATTGGAGAAAAAGAGGTTATGCAGCAATAAGTATGGATTTAGAAGGTAATTATCCTAAATCAGATATAGTAAATCCTAATGCAGGTCCGTCTCGTTTTGGAGTATGGGATGATTATCGCTTACCAATTGAAGAACAGTGGTATTATCATGCAGTTGCTCAAATTATTATAGGACATACGCTTATCGCTTCCTTCCCAGAAGTTAATGCCAATAAAGTAGGCGTCATGGGAGCTAGTTGGGGAGGAACACTTACGAGTACGGTAATGGGCGTAGATAGTGATCGATTGGCTTGGGCAATACCTATATATGGTGCAGGATATTTATCTGATTCAGACGGTTTCCAAGGGCTTGCGCTTACTGATGGTGCGGAAACAGAATTTGTAAATGCAAATTACGATGGAAGGGCTTACTTTGATAGGGTAACGTTTCCTACCTTATGGCTTAACGGGACAAATGATTTTCACTTTGCTCTTACCTGTAACCAAGAATCTTCTCAAGCAGTGAATGGTAAAACAAGCCTGCGTTATAGCAAAGGTTTTGCTCATAGTAATTTAGCTTGGATACAAATTAAAGAAGTTTTTGCCTTCGCTAATCAGGTGGTTAATGATTCCCTTGCTATGCCAGAATTAGCTAAACCAAGTTTTACTTCGGATATAGCTACGGTATCTTTTAATGCAGAAGCAGGAATAAGTAGCGCAGCCTTATTATATACAACTGATGGGGAGGAGATTATTTGGCCAGATCGTATTTGGAATGAAAGTGTAGCGACTATTTCTGGAAATATAATTTCTGCAAATATACCTACTGATGCTACAACGATTTTCTTCACCGCAACCGATACAAGAGGATATATGCTAAGTTCAGAATACCTTAAAGTTGCTACAGAGCCTCTAGTTGCTACAGATCCTCCTGCGGGATGTGTAAATATTGCTTTAAATGGAGTAGCAAGCCAATCTTCAACGGCATTTGGTAGTGTTCCAGGGCGGGCTATAGATGGTGATACTAGTGGTGTATGGAAGAATGGTTCGGTAACGCATACAGAAGTTGAGAAGGATGCGTATTGGCAGGTTACTTTAGATTCAGATCAATATATAGGTAACATTAAAATTTTTGGAAGAACAGATTGTTGTGCAGATAGACTATCTAATTATACAGTATTGGTGTTTGATAGTAATGGGACAGTCGTTTTTAATAAAGTAATTTTAACTATTCCAGATCCATCTGTAACTGTAGACATAGGCGATGTTAGAGGAAACGTAATACGAATCAAAAGTAATACAGGAGAGTCATTAGCCTTAGCTGAGGTAGAAGTATGTGCGTCAAGTAATATTATCAGTGATGACCTTGATAGAGATGGCTATACCAATGAGACGGACTGTAATGATGACGATCCAACTATATATCCAGGAGCAATAGACATCCCTGGCAATATGATTGATGAAGATTGCGATGGGGTAGATGCTTTTGCCGCATCTATCTTAGATCATCTTCCTCAGTCAGCATGCGATAATTTTGCGGAGAGCTATAACTACACTTTCTGGGATGATAGTTTCCTAGAGAGTGTTTCCGACCAACGAAAATTTAGTATTCAGGCAAGTTCTTTTAATATGAATATTAACTATGATAACTTAGAGATACAAAGCCTAGATATTAACGATACTAATTTATCAAAAGAGGAGGCATTTGCTGCTTCCAAGTCAGCTATTTTTCCAAACGAATATGGAGGTACTATTGATTATGCTATTGTTCAGAATGACGTAGCTATACACGAAAAAAACCTTGCTAATCCTACAGATTTTGGTAATAAAGACAGTCAAATAGCAGAATTTGGTACTTGGCTGAATCGCAGATTTGTCAGTACTAACTTAACAAATAGTGCGCCTGTTGAGAAATATTTTACAGGGGTAGAATTTACAAACTGGCACAATAGAATGAAGCTTACTTTTCATGTAAGACCTACAGCTGATATTTCAAATGGGCAATTACAATTTTCTGTTGAGATACCAGCTGTCTATAGCGAGCTATATAATAGTGGAGATATTTATGGATTTGCGAATGGAGCGGATAAAGGTTTTTCCATAAAAGAAGGCATTACTGCTGATGAGTTGGTCGTCAACGGGAACACAATAACAGTGACCACTTTACCAGAGAACTTAGTTGCTGGTAAAGATTATAATGTCAGTATAATAGTTTACGCTATTGAGAACAATCTTTCTACCACTTATACAGATGGGGCTTTGGCGGAAACCCCTATTAATTTATTGGCCAATCAGACAGCTCCTAATTCTGATACGCAACCAAAAATCAACTATAATGTAGATGAGGGGATTCACTTTCTAGACATACCAAGGGAGAAATTGGGAGCTGAGTTTTGTAATCAGGAGAACGCTTTACAAAATATTGAATTGACTTTGATTAATGAGTCAAATATTGAGAAGACAGTTAGGTTATGCTTTAGACAGTTATCAAGTATAGGTGTAACAGGATTTAACTCCCTAATCACAAATGAAAATGGGGATCCTTCAGGATTTCCACTTCAAGTATCGAAGAACTGGCACAGAACCACTCCTCAATTATTCTCTGGAAGTTGGATTAAAGAATATACAGAAATCCTCCTGCCGGCCAATACAGTTGCCAATATCAATTATACTAGGACTGGTGCAATGTGGGGAGAAACTTTTAGCGCTTCTTCTCATCAATTAAGTGTAGCGGGTTCAGGGATACCAAAAGGCGGCTGGCTGGAAGCTGCGCTCGGTTCATTTGGTGAAACGGTAACACATTCACCTGACTATCAATTTGGCAACAGTAATGTATGTGATTATCGTCCATTTTTGGTTACAAATGAAAACTACGAAGGTACCTCTAAAGAATGTAGTTGGACTGGGAATGTCGGTGGGATGGATATGTGGGTCTATGTCAATGATAGTGGAGAAAGAATTTATCAAAAGGGAACAAAAACAAGATTCCAACGATACTCTCCAAATTTGACGGAGACTTCTCTTTCCGCATTTTCATCAGATGACAAACTTAAATTGGACTACACGTTCTATCTAAATAGATCGGATGATTATGTAAGAGTCTACTATAAAGTAAAGATAAAAGCACTTGAAGATACGCCGTTTGATCGATTAGACATCTTCCAAATGGGAGGAGATACTTATAATTATTATGCATCGCGAGTTGTTAAATATGGAGATGACTCAGGAGTAAAAGGAGAATTTAATCCTACCAATAACGGTTCAAATAAGTACACTTCTGCTGAAGTCGGTTTGACAGGTAATCGCCCATGGATTTGGGCTGGAGATGGAATTTATACTAGCGGTGCGGGGGGAGACTTAGGTATTGATACTAATAATGGACTGATAGTTAATGATTATTCCGCTCAGATAGGAGGGGTATCTGCTAATACTCCTTACTTTAGAGAGCGTTCTAGTTCTCGTGGTATCTCCAGCAGTACTGGAGTTAATCCTACTTCTTATTGCCTAGTGGCACCTCCTGGTACCACGAAGCTGATAGCGGGCGATTCGATTGAGTTAATTGTAGAAACGGTAATCTTACCTAAATTGGCGGGAGATTACTATGGGCCTAATACTAGTTTTGATAATGCTTTAAGTAAGTATGGAAATTCGGTGGACCTGTTTTTAAGAGAAGTCCAAGGGAATACTGTCGAAATTACATCTTGCGAAAATGTTGTCGATTTGGTTTACCCTTATACAGTCAATACCATTAATAACACAGCAAGAATAAAGATGACTGGTGGGAAAGGTTATGTGCCTATTATATTTTCTGGACTAACGGATGTTAAAGATCCTGTACTTTGGAAAAGTACAGATGGCTCCTGGGAAATAGTAGACCAATCTCAACACGGAAAAGATTTTTGGCAAGCCAATTATCAGCCTGATACGAAAACGTACGATCTCATTTATAATGTAAACCAAGATACTCCTGATGATGCTCAAGCAATTGTTCATTATTATCTTGGTAAAGTTAGACCTGATAATGAGGAAGATTGTTATATAAAAGTTCAAGCTAAATTATACCTTGAAGGATTATATAACCCGATTAATCAGCAACTAAAAAATGATTTAAATAGCCAGAATTTAATTCCTCTTAACCAACCATTTGATACTTCTCCGTGGAATTATAACGGGGCAGAGCGTGTGATAGCTATTCCTGAGGAGGTAGTAGATTGGATCCTGATAATGGTACGATCAGCTGATAACACAGTTATCTCAAGAGCTGCTGGATTTATTACAAGCAGTGGAACGATTGTCGATCTATCTGGACAGGAAGGTATTGAGATTCCTAATGCGCTTAATCAATATATTTCATTTCACCATAAAAGTCATTTGGCTGTATATACGAAAAATCCCTATACAGCAGCGCTCAATTTAACGAATGATTTATCTACCATACAGGGAATTGAACAGATGAAAAGTATATCGGGTAAGTATTGCCTATACGGTGGCGATTATGATAGTAATGGAATTATTAATAATAATGACTTTAATAGTTGGACCCTTAAAAGAGCACAATTAGGAGAATATCTTCCCGTAGATGGGGATGCCAATGGCATAGTGAATAACTTAGATTATAATCTATGGGTAAAAAATAGATCAAAGATTGGCGTTCGAAGTTTAGATTT
>JALZWC010000745.1 GCA_023300255.1 Saprospiraceae bacterium
CGTTTAAGCGGGTTAGCTAGTCCAAAAACTGTTTGAGCGGAGCGAGTTTTTTTGGACTAGAATTTTTGGTTCTTTTTTTTCAATGAAAAAAGAACAAACATCTAATATCGCTATTTTTAAAAATCTACACACGCTATCAACATGTTAACACGCTATTCTTTCCTACTACTTTGTGTAGTATGGTTCCCCTCGTTTATAAGTGCCATCAATCAATATGATGTATTGATTAATGAAGTCATGGAAGATCCCACATTGAGTGGAGATCAAACTTTAGGCCTACCAAATGCGGAATACATAGAACTCTACAATCGTAGTGACACCGCAATAGAATTAGACCAATATACCTTAAGTATTGGCACTAAAAAAATCACTTTCCCTCCTTATTTATTTCCACCACAATCATTTCTTCTACTCACGAAATCTGGCAACGAATCATTAGAAGCACCTGGGGTGGTATTGTTCTTTTCGAACTTTCCAAACCTGCCTAGTGCGCAGACCATTGTTTTAAAAGATCTATTTGGGGAAACGATGGATGCTATCTCTTATAACCAAGATTGGTATCAATCTACCTCTAAAGCAGGTGGTGCTTATGCACTAGAACGGATCAATCCTTTAGCTCCATGTATAGGGAAAAGTAATTGGATCGCCTCAACTGCATTAGTAGGGGGCACACCTGGGAAAGAGAATGCCAGTTTGTTAGCGGTAATAGATACTACTGCTCCCCGTTTAATCAATAGTTATCCAAGTTCAACAAAAGAATTACGGCTTACTTTTGATAAAGCGATGAACGCAAGCACCATCCTTGATCCAGAAAATTATGAACTAAGTGATAATATCGTTGTAGCAGTTAGTTTGACCAATGCTACTTTTTCAGAAGTCCTTTTGGAACTAGCAACAGACCTTTCTTTAGATGGAATCCAAAAATTACAATTATCAAATAATATAAAAGACTGTATTAATAATCCTATTGATGACAACCTCTTATTTCCTGTCGCAATCCCTCAACAAGCAACTACGGCTGATATATTACTCAATGAAATTTTATTTAATCCACAAGTTGACGGTAAAGATTTTATAGAATTATATAATGCTTCTACTAAAGTTTTAGACCTTAGTGATTTAGCGATTGTTAACCAACAACGAAATGATGCGGCTATTCCAATTAATGTCGAGCGACTATTTTTTCCAAAGGAGTTGATCGTGCTAACGGAAAGTCCTAGTGATATTTTAGAGCGATATACAGTAGATAATTCCAGGAATTTAATCACACAAGACTTACCAAGTTTCGGAGATGAGGAAGGAAATATTACGCTCTTTAATGCAGAGACTGTTATTGACCAACTAGACTATTTTGAATCGTTTCATTCTGCTTTGTTGAGTACAATAGAAGGGGTATCTTTAGAAAGAATCTCTTCCACCAAGGATAGTCAAAATCCATCCAATTGGCATTCTGCAGCGGCCGCTGTTGGCTATGCTACGCCTACTGCGAATAATTCTCAAAACATTCCGTCTGAGCTACCGAGTAGTAATACCCTTTTTAATTTTTCCACAAAAACGATTTCTCCTGATGGAGATGGTTACGCTGATTTTTTGCAAATTGATTATGCTTTTGAAGAAGTGGGGTATGTGGTGAGCATTGCTATTTATGATGCGGTGGGGCATTTAGTTCAGTCTATAGCTCGGGATGATTTAGCTGCAATTAGTGGTGGGTATCAATGGGATGGTAGTACCTTGGATGGTCGAAAAACTGCTATTGGTATTTATGTGGTATGGATTGAATATTTTAATCAAATGGGGGAGACTAGTAGTTTGAAAGAGGCGGTGGTGGTGGCGGGGAGGTTGTGATTTTTGTGGGAGCTTGTTTGGAAACCTAGTCTTATTTTTTCAATTTCTCTTCTATTGATAAAATCCAATCTTTTTGCTCTTCGGTATCTGGCACTTTTAATTTTCTATATTTACCAATTATTTCAAAAACGTCTTTTCCTTCAAATCCTAAATTCATCATTGTAGCCGCTGCCAAAATTGAGGCTCTTCCTATTCCCATTCGACAATGAATTACAACCTTTTTATTGTCCGTTATGCGATTTGCTAATTCACTTGCTAATTGAATAAACTCCTTTTCATTCTTAGGGGTATGTACATCTTTAATTGGAAAATTAATAAATTTAATTCCCCATTTTTTACAAGTCTTCTCTTCGTCTTGCAAGCCCAATTCCCATTCTTCGGAATTTTCTAAAAGGGAGACTAAGCAATCTATTTCTCTAATCTTTAACCATTTTATTTCATCATCTAGCCAATCATTTCCTCTTGGTCTAGCCATTGTTCCAAGTTTCTCTTCGCCAATTTTTTTATCATTTATCCAGTGGATATCTGTTTTCACAGGTTTTTGTTTTCGTTAATGATGAAGACTCGTTTTTAATTTATATTCTTTACAATTATTCTCTATCTGATCTTTAAATATACTTTTTTCTTTAACACACCTACCTCACCTGAAAGTTGATTTTGTAAGTTTATTCCTATTATTTTTTCTTCTATAGAATCTGTAGCTTCACCAGTAATTATTTCTATTTCTTTTATGTTTTCGGTATTTTTATATAAAGCTCCTCCAACTCGTTTGTAGATAATTTCTATAGGGAATTTATATTTTTGATTTGGTTCTAATTCTAATGTATCTGAATATTTAAGAACAAGTCTTGGTACATCTAACCGTAATCCTCTTATGTATAGAAGTTTGTTTATAAGTAAACGAACTTCCTTTAATTGTTTGTATTCATTAGTCATATTTTCAGCATCTAATATTTGCTGACTTAGTTTTTCTTCTTTTTTTGAATTTAATTTCAATTCTTTTGTATAGAGCCCTGATTCTTTTCCTTCTTTAATTAGTGAAATACATTTTTTAATATCTGGAAATCCTTTCAAAAGTTCTCTTACTTTTATTGCTAATTCTAAAGATTCTTTTTTGTCAATTTCTAATCTTTTTGCATAGATGTTATGTATCATAAATTCTATTTCATCAATTGTATACTCTGCATAACGAATAATAGCCTGTTCTTGATCATTTAATTGACATGAACTAAGTAAAATAGTGATCAACATTAATCCTAGTAATCTCAATTTGATTGTATATTTTTAATGACTGAAAACTCCTGTATACGTGTAATGAAAAATATGCTATTTTTAAACAATTTTAATACTAATTATCCATTTTACCGCACCACAGCCGCCGGCATATTCCGATCATAATTCCCCTTAATCACAGGAGACTGTCGACTACCCGTATACGTCCGAACATTATAATCCGTATAATCAAACAACTCCTGAATCGTTACTATTTTATCGTGATTGTCATCCGCTTCTCCTTTCAAACCTCTAATTAGAAAATGGCTAAAAACACCTTGTCTAAGGCCAGAGGATTCTAGAGAAGTCTCATTAGATTTAGACGATAGAATAAGCGCCGTACCTGGGGAAGATTGTGCTAAAGTCTCGTAATATTTAGTTACAATATTTTCTGATGTGACGGGAGCTCCCTTCATAGCCAATAAACTACCAGAGTGGCAGGCGTCTGCGATACACAGTTTATATTTGGCTTGACTTCGCTGGAAAATACTATTGATTTCTTCGTGTAGTATTTTATTATTAAAACCATCAAAGTCACTAGGCAAGAAAGAACCTTGTAAACCATGTCCAGAAAAATAAAGTAAGATTAAGTCATTTTTACCTGCTTTTAGGAAGACATTTTCTAAAGCACTTAATACTTTATTTCGAGTAGCATCTTCATCTATTAATATTTGAAGATGGTCGTCTGCTAATGCGCCTCCTTCTGGACTCTTCAAAAAAGCATACATTCGATAAGCATCATCATCTGTAAACTTTAGCGTCGGCATATGGTTGTAGGAAGAAACACCGATGATCACGGCCCATACGTTCGAGGGTTGACTAGGAGTGCTGTTAGGGCGAGAAGTCGTATTTTGTACATGCCTCCCATTTGCCCATACGCCCGTAACTTGATCTCCGTTACCTAAGTACAAAGTACCTTGCCCATCAAAACTGCCATTTGCCCAATTACCGTCATATTGATCTCCACTGGCATAGACAATTGAACCATATCCATGTGGCATTTCATTCTTAAAAGAACCAATATATCTTGCAGAACGTCCTTGATAAATATAGGTTCCTTGACCATTGTAGCAGTTTCCTTCTACACAGCCTTCTCCTGCTACTTTAGCAGTTAAAAGATCTGGAGCTTTATATTTATTGTTGTTTGTATTATTGATAGGGGTTGATTTAGAGAGTTGTGCTTTAGACCCATTCTGGTTGTAAGCTTGTCCTTTTCGCCATTGCCCAATCCACTCTTCTCCATTAGCTAGCGTTTTTTTGCCTGCGCCTTCTGGGTAGCCGTTTTTCCAACTACCTTGATATTTACTATTGTTGGTATAATAGCAAATACCTTGTCCATGCGATCTGCTGTTCACAAAATCACCGGTATATTTAGCACCACTAGGATAGACAAAGGTGCCTGTTCCATTTGTACAGTTACCAGAAATACATTGTGCAGAAAGCAAAGAGGGGATGGACGCGATAAGGAATAGGCAAAGGAATTGTAGGGGGTAAAGCTGGTTTTTCATAGCTTACTTAAATGTTTATGGGACGTTTTCTCAATTGTTGTTGATTACTAATTTATTCATGTTTTCGACTGCTTATATTAAGCAATTCAATAAATTGTAACTTTTATACATATTACAAACAAAGTACCAAAGATCGAATTGCTTGTTATCTTAACGTATTTAAGTTGGAAAACTTATTTATGGAGGTAGGTATTTTTGATTTTAGGTTTATGTTAACGCTGTGGATAAACAACATTTTTTAAAACACATAGGCACATAGTCCACATCATACTACTATACATGTGAACTAGAACAGAGA
>JALZWC010000746.1 GCA_023300255.1 Saprospiraceae bacterium
AAAAAACTAGTGCATAGCAGGGCTATGGACTCTTTTTTTGGCTTTCTAAGACTGGAAAAGGGCAAGCCAAGTTGAGACAGTTATTATTTCGTCATTCCTAAGGAATGATACAAGAATAAATTTACATTCTTACATCATTCCTAATAAAACAATTCTGAGAATGATAATAGATTTTTTGAATGAGGCGACGGGTCTCATTCATGCTTTAAATCTATATTCAACATCATGAGAAAACTAACACAACGAAGCTCACTTTCTAGAGAGTTACTCCTTAGAAGAGCTCTACCCCAGTGGCAAAGACTCTGTCTGTTCTTCCTTTCTATTTGCATTAGCTTTCCAATCTTTTCCAAAGATATTTATATCAAGTACGACCCAACTTGCTTGGACCGCTATGTCTATAGAATGAATGGCAATCAAGTAGGTGGAGGCTTAATTGCATACAGTCTAGAAGGCGCAGATGGGATAAGAGTTATGTTGGAAGTAGGTGTAGAGAGCATTAGAAAAGTAAAAGTAGCTCCAAAAGGCACACAGTCTTGTAAGTGGGTGAATGTTAATGAAAAATTTGCGAGAGATTTTAATTCTGGCAGAAATAGACTTTTTATAGTTCGACCTGTCGGAGGTTACTATACTGTATCTAGTGTGCATTTAGCGACCTATACCAAAGCCGTGACTAACGGAGTATATGTGGCTGGCAATGGATATGATTTCGAATATAGAGAAGATCCTACTGGATATATTCCCAATAACCTAGGAGGAATGAATTCCGGCTCTACTTTTATGTACTTGACGACTAGTCAATTTCAATGTAATCCTTCCTATACCGTTAAGCAAATTCCTATAGAAACTTGTAAACCTACTATTGATTTAACTATTATTCCATCTATTGGAATCATAGAGGAAAAAAGAGATGTAGCAGCATTTAGTAAAGATAAAGACATTTTGCGGTTAGAGAGTATTAATGGTATTCCATTAGATAGATATATAGATGGAATTTGTAATCCAAGACAACCGGAACCTCCAAGAGAAGTCATTGTAGAAGCACCAAGAACAGAGGTCCTTACTACTAAAGCACCTCCAGTTATCACTTATGAGGTAACAGAAAGAGTGATCCCTACAGAATACCAACCTGCAGAGGCAGAGATTTTATTTAAGCATGAAATGGTAGAAAAATTTGTTCCAGTTGCAGCTTGTCAGAATGCTTCTTCTCCAGGTATTCATGTAGTACAACCTCAAGAAACTTTATTTGGTATCGCTAGAAAGTACCAGTTAAATACAGCAGATATAAGACAGTGGAATAATTTGCAAGGCGCTACCTTACAGCCCTGTATGGAATTGAAGATATTACCACCTGCTCAAAAGTCTGAAATTTTAGTTTATAAAAAACCAGCCATTGAATGTACGCAGACAAGTAGTCCTGGTATACATGTAGTCCAACCAGAAGAAACGATTAATGGTATTGCTGGTGCTTATGGCATCACAGTGAATGATATATACACTTGGAATAATATTAGTCAAACCAATGCTATTCAGGCATGTACTATACTAAAGGTGTCTCCTCCAGAAATAGTTGTACCAGAAGTAATTTGTAGTACGCGGTCTACTAGAAACGTACATATTATACAGCCAAAAGAGAACTTGACAGATATAGCCAACAGATATAATATTTCTGTACAGGATATTTATACTTGGAATAATTTATCTAATAAGGATTTGATCCACCCTTGTTCTGCCTTGAAGATCGCACCACCTAATAAGGTGGTCGTGGAAAAAGTCGTCGTAGAAAAAACCATAATTAAGTGTGGTCAAACTACTATTCCTGGTATGCACATTGTTCAACCGAAGCAGACCTTAACAGAAGTTGCTAAATTACATAAGGTCTCTATTAATGACATTTACAAATGGAATAATCTAACCAATAAAGATTTAATCAATGCTTGTTCTGCACTAAAAGTAGCACCGCCTACGAAACCAGTCTTTGTTGAAAAATCAGTAATAGTATGTGGAGAGAATTCTAGACCAGGTGTACATATCGTTCAACCTAAAGAAAATTTAACAGAAATTTCTAAAAAGTATAATGTCTCCATCAGTGATATTTATAAATGGAATAAATTATCCAATAAAGATAAAATTCCTGTTTGCTTAGCTTTAAAGGTAGCTCCACCTCAGCAACCAGCAACTGTCTTTGTTGAAAAATCAGTTATTATATGTGGAGAGAATTCTAGACCAGGTGTTCATATCGTTCAGCCTAAAGAAACTTTAACGGATATTTCTAAAAAGTACAATATCTCTATTAATGATATTTACAAGTGGAATAGATTATCTAATAAAGATATTATTCCTGTGTGTAGAGCCTTGAATATTAGCCTTCCTAAACCTGCTGCCCAGCCTCAAAATATAATTGTTGAAAAGACAATTATTAGATGTGGGGAATATTCTAGACCAGGCATTCACATTGTTCAACCTAAAGAAACCCTTTCTGAAATTGCTACGCGATATAATCTTGCTATCGGTGACATTTACAAGTGGAACAAATTGTCTAACAAAGATGTCATACAAGTTTGTGCTGCTTTAAAAATTGCTCCACCCAAAAAAGTAGCCCCCCCTAAAACTATCATCGTTGAAAAAACAATTGTTAGAT
>JALZWC010000747.1 GCA_023300255.1 Saprospiraceae bacterium
TATTCTCCAGAACCTATTGCTAGTCAGGCTATTATAGAAGCTGCTAATTATTATTACAATGATAAGCAATTTAAAAAAGCATTGGAATTTCTGGATTTAATTTATACGAGTGATTTGTCAGCAGAACAACGCTCTGAGGTATTATTTAAAAAAGGATATGTTTATTTTGTCAACAAGAAGTTTTCAGAAGCAAAAGAGGCCTTCCGTCAGATAAAAGAAACGAAGAACGAATATTACTATCCTTCCAATTACTACTATGGGATGACTCAATTTTTTGAAGGAAATTATAGCGAAGCGACTAAAAGCTTTGAAAAGGTAAGTGCTTCCAAAAAATATAAGTCTCATATCCCCTATTATATTACACAGATCTACTCGGCAGAAGGGAATTATGATCAGTTGATTAACTATGCGGTACCAAAGGTTAATGATCCAGGTGTTAGAAATCGCAAAGAACTAAACCAACTAATTGGGCAGGCATATTTTGAAAAAAGAATGTATCCAGATGCCTTGCCTTATTTGGAATATTATGCAAATGGAGCTAATAAAATGCGGGAAGAAGATTTCTATCAATTAGCCTACACGCAATATCAAACAAGGAATTATGAGGCTGCAGCAGAAAATTTTGAACAGTTAAGTGCTGCGGATAATAAAATGGGCCAAAACGCTTTATACAACCTTGCAGATTGCTATATCCGACTGAATAGGAAAGAAGATGCTAGAAATGCTTTTGGGGCCGTTAGTAGAATGGCTTACGATCCTGTAATCCAAGAGGAGTCTTTATTTAATTACGGAAAGTTATCTTATGAATTAAATCAAGATAGTGATGCCATTACTGCTTTTCAAAAAATTACTCAAGGATCTAAATATTATATAGAAGCACAGCAGTTGATGGGCGAAGTATTTTTAAATACGAGAGATTATGCAAGAGCATTAAAGATCATAGATCGCATGCCTAATCTCACCCCTCAAATGCAGGATATCTATCAAAAAGTATCTTATTATCGGGGTATTCAATTGTATGCTGATGGTCAAACTGCTTCTGCAAAAAAACACTTAACGCAATCTATACAAGTCCGATCTAATTATGAATTTGGTGGACTAGCTAATTATTGGTTGGGAGAGATTGCCCATACAGAAGGGCAATACCAAGAAAGCAGCAGGTATATGGATGAGTTCTTAACAGTGGCACAAGGTATTCAGGAATTACCAGAAGAATCTTCTATTGCATTAGCGAATTATGCACAAGGATATAATTATCTAAAACAAAAAAATCACACAACAGCTGCAGGGTATTTTCAAAATACGGTATCAGATATTAAACGAAATACAGCTGTTATAAAAAGTGATGATATTAAACGGACAATACTAGCAGATGCGGTATTAAGAGCAGGGGATTGTTTGTTTAAAATAAATCAATATGATAATGCCATCAACTTTTATAATGAAGCGATCAATGCCCGTTATAAAGGTTTCGTATATGCCTTATATCAAAAAGCAATTATTGAGGGCCTCAGAGGATCTGTAACGGATAAGATATTAGCATTGGAGGACATTGCTAAGAAATATCCTAAATCAGAGTATACAGATAATGCCTTGTTGCAATTAGGTATTACCTACCAAGAGTTAGGTAAATATAAACAAGCTACTCAGCCCTTACAAGAACTAGTAAATAAGTTTAAAGGCAAGTCTGAACTAATCAACCAAGGTTTAATTAGATTGGGTTTGATTACTTATAATCAAGGGGATACCGATAGTGCACTTAAATATTATAAGCGAGTATTTGATAACAATCCAACGGCTAAAGAATCGGAAGATGCACTAGCAGCTATTCGAGAAATTTATGTAGATGACTTAGGTCAAACAGATGCTTATTTTGCCTTCTTAAGAAGTATCAAATACGATGTAGATGATAACCAAAAAGAGGAAGTAAGTTTCAAAGCAGCAGAATCTCAATTTGAAAATGGCAACTATACTAGAGCCGTCAGTGGCTATGATCGATATTTGCAACAATATCCAAATGGTAGAAATAGCTTAGTGGCCAGGTATCAACGTGCAGAATCTTATAGTGTATTGAAACAGTATAGTAACGCCCTAAGAGATTATGAAGCAGTCGCTAATAAAGGCCAAAGTAAGTACTTTGTAAAAGCCTTAGAAAAAGCAGCTATTATTGCTTATAATCATGAACAAGATTTTAAAAAATCTTATGAATTGTATTCTGAATTAGAGCAAGCTGCTGCTAGTGAAGATCGCATCTTTGATGCGCAATTAGGCGCCTTAAGAAGTGCATATAGAATAGGTAATAGAAATGCCGTGTATCGATTAGCAGAAAAAGTAGCTAGTAATCCTAGAGCTAGTCAGGAGCAAAATGCTTCGGCTAATTTCTATTTAGGTAAAGTAGCTTATGATAAAAAAGATTATGAGAATGCCTTACGAGCTTTTGAAACAGTTAAACAATTAAGTGATAATGAGTTGACCGCAGAAGCTAGGTATTTAGCAGCATATATTACTTACCAAAAAAGAGATTTAGAAAATGCCGAAAAGATGTTGAAAGATGCAAGTAGAGCTAATTCTAGTTATCCTTATTGGTTGGCATCAAGTGTCATTTTATTATCTGATGTATATGCAGAAAAAGGAGATTACTTTAGAGCTAAAGCTACTTTGGAAGCACTATTAGCTAATTATACAGAAGACAAAGAATTAGTTGCTACCGCAGAACGAAAATTACAAATCCTAAAAGATAAAGAACGTTCTTCTAATAGAATTATCAAAGAGGATAGTAATAGTTTGTTGGAGTTGGAGGAAGGAAGGAAGTAATAAGAAGTCAGCCGTCAGACCGCTGCGCTGTCAGGGGTCAGACTTGTGATGTTGACAGCTTGGTGAGAAGTCAGGGATCAGACCGCTGCGCTGTCAGAAGTCAGACTTGTGATATTGACTATGCGTCAATTTAGTTTTTGACCATTAATAAAATAGTAACTGTTCAGTACTCGTTGGGAACTCCCCCCAACCCCCTCTTAAAAAAGGGGGAGTCGTCTGCGATTGAAGATTTTCCTTCGCAGACGACTCCCTCCCTTTCTAAGAGAGAGTTGGGGAAGGTTCTCAGTGGATGCGGAACAGTCAATATAAAAAAGGATATGAATTTATATAAAAATATAGCACTATTGTTTTTTCTGATAGCATCGACTACAGGAGAAACAATATATGCACAAGGAAATTTAGAAACAGGAGAAGTAGAGGTTATCAAGGATTTTGATGCTAGACTGAAGGATACTGAAAAAGTAGTAGTCAAACCGATGCTACCTAATACGAATAGACAGACGATTACTCAGTCTTATAACATACCTCCACGTACAATGCAGGTAGAATATGTGGCGCCCAAAATTCGACCTATAGCAATGAGAGGAGACAAATTATCTCCTGCTTATAACGGATATTTAAAATTAGGTGGCGGCGTACCGACTACTACTTATGGAGAGCTAGCATATAGTCAGTTCTTTAATAAGCAATTAGATGTAGGAGTAAATTTAAAGCACCATCAAGCTAATTTTAAAAATCTAGAACACCAGCGTTTTATGGAAAATAGTGGAACGCTTAATGGCACCTACTATACCAATCAAGGATATGCTTTAGGTGGTAACATAGGATATTCGGCAGATCAAGTTCATTATTATGGATACGATCATGAAGCGGTTACTTTTAGTAGAGAATCCGTTAAGCAAAAATTTAACACCTTTGATTTAGGCGTCAATTTTTTCAATGGAGAGCGAACACAAGGGGATATTAATTACCGAGCTACTGCCAATGTTTACAGAACAACGGATAACTATGCTGCAAGAGAAAACCACTTAGATGCAGGCTTTGGTGCGACTAAATGGTTTAGTGAAAAGCATTCGTTAGATATAGATCTAAGAACAGATTTGACGACTTATAAAGATTCTGTCAAACAAAAATTGAATAATTTTTATATCAATCCTGCTTTTACTTTTCATAATAAAAATATTAAAGCGAAGATAGGTGCCAATCTAGCATCTGTTGATGAAGAATTTTCTTTTTACCCAGATGTGGAAGTATCTGCAAATATTGTTGGGAATAAATTCACTGCCTTTGTAGGAGCAGAAGGTGGATTAGAAAAGAATTCTCTACGTAGTTTAAGTGACTATAATCCATTCATTAATACCTTCGGAAGTCTACAAATTACTAATACGGATTACAATCATTTTTATGGAGGTTTACGTGGGTCTGTAGGTAGCTTCAATTATAAAGGACAAGTTGGTTATAAAAGAGCTAATAACCTCCCATTGTTCTTAAATTCTCCTGCTGATTCTTTAAGCTTTACTACCTTTGATGTAATTTATGATACCGTCAACATCTTCAATATTCAAGGAAGTATTGGTGCTACGATTCTTAAAGTAGTAGATTTAAGCGGTACGATTAGTGTTAATGAATTTGATTTAAACAATCAAGAAAAAGCTTGGCATTTACCTGCATTAGAAGCTAACTTCACAGGGGTGTATCGCCTACTAGAAGATAAGTTTAGATTAAAGGGAGAATTGTATATTGCCAATGGCGTTCCATATTTACAAGCAGATAATGTAGCAGGCAATTTAAATACCTTACTAGATGTAAGTATTGGTGGAGAATATATCTTATCCGAAAATATTGGTGCCTTTATAGAATTCAATAACTTATTGAATAATAAGCGAGAACGATGGGTTAATTATGAAACTTATGGGATTAATATTTTAGCAGGTGTTACTGCTAAATTCTGATGAGGGACACCAGTAGAATTTTATCTAAACACATAGGCACATAGAGTACACAGGCTATGTGCCTATGTGTTTAGAGGCATTACGTTTATTTGGTCCAAGTAAATGCTTGGACAAAAATAAAGGACACAATACCATTTTTTTACCACATAGATACATAGAGAATAACACCTATGTGGCCTATGTACCTATGTGGTTAAAAAATAAGTATTAATTAGATAGTGGCTTTGCCACCATCTGTCTCCGTGTTCTTAAAAAGCCTAGAGCAACTGCATCGCTTCTCGAAGTACCTCTTTTATCTCCTCTCCTATCTCTCCTTTCTCCATCTCTGACAAAAATAAAGGCAACTGTCCCACTACCCTAGCCTCCAGTGCTTGTAAAGACCAGAGGAGTGATTGCATCGCCTTTTCTCCACGTGGCGGATGTGGCGTAAGGGTAATTGCTAAAACCGGTTTTTGTAGGAGTTCTCCAGAAGTCGTGAGCCATTCCAATCCATTTTTTAGCATCGCAGGTATATTGAATAAGTAAGCAGGCGTCGCTACAATTAGGGCATCCGCTTTAGCTACTGTCTTCCTCCATTGAAGCACTTCTGTAGACCAAGGATGATGGTCTAGTTCCGCTTGAAAAAGTGGGAGTTCTGATAAGCCAGTAAATCTTTTAAAAGTAAAGTCTGGAAACAATATAGGTAATGCTTCTAGGAATTGACCATTACTTGATTGGACTCTAGCAGAACCACTTATAGTTAGAATATTTTTCATGAACTAGTAATAATTTGGAGCTTGTTCAATAAGCTATATCAAAAGCAAGTTGATCGTTTTCACAACATATTATGAACCTTCCACCTAAGGAACGTAGGCAGATTTTGAGCTTGAGCTTGACACTTGAATTTAAACCTCTTTCTAATTTGGAATCAATTTTGCAGTGTCCTTATTACCTATGACATTTAGTGCTATATAAACTAAACTCTCAGTTTCTTACTCCTCATGCACCTACCCCCTTGACTACAAAGGCGACTATGCCAATGGGTCAAGCATCACAAATTTAGTTTTCAGCATAAAAAACTCACTCATATTATTTAGATTCACTAAATAGAACTAAGCAATATGAGCACTTCAAAGATACTATTAGTGTTAGTAATTCTAACATTTCAAAGTATTAATCTATTCTCCCAAATAGCCACCACGTTTCATCAATCCTTTACCATTAATGAGGATATTCCTCTAATTGTAATAGATTTAGATTATCCAGTTCAAGTAGAAGAATGGGCAGGGAACACGATTCTTGTTGAAACAAGTGTTCAACTATCCAATACTTCCAAACAACTTTTAGATTACTATATAAGGGATGGTCGTTACAAAGTAGAGCAAAAAGACTATACTGCTGCGATAGAATATGGTCATAAAAAAATGGCCCGAAAAGCTATTTATACACAGAATGGTCCTTGTAAAGAAACTGTATTGGTAAAAATATATACACCATCTGATAAAACGATAAATGTTATTAATAGCACCGCAATGGTTGAATGATTTGTATTCCAGCATATGTTGTACTCGTGCTTAAGGGTATTAGTTTGGACCTGTCTAGCCGTCTATGGTATATACATAAGTATTTGCAGTAGCGAAATAAAACCACGACTAAAGTAGACGTAATTAGTACATAAACTTAAGTATTACTATTCAAATTGGCT
>JALZWC010000748.1 GCA_023300255.1 Saprospiraceae bacterium
CAGAGCAAGTGAATCTATCTGGCTTTAGACAGACCGCAAAGCGGACGGGCTTGCTGGGCAGGTTAAAATGGCTAATTTATTCTTACTCTTTGCCTAAAAAAGAATACTACTCTAAGTTGTTAATACACAATTAATAAATTGTATTTCAACCTGTGTTAAAGGCAATTGATTAGTCTTAATTATGGAACAATATTAGTAGTTATTTATTAAATTATTAAATCATGATGAAACCATTGTGGAATAAATTAAGCACTATTGGTCTTGGAGAAGGAATGGAGGAGCGGGAACGAATAAAAATGCGACTACTTAATCAAATAGCAAGCATATCAATTATTGCTGTTCTTACAATAACAGTTATTTTAATTATAAAAACAGAACCTTTTTTTGTTATTCTACATAATACTTCTACTAGTTTTATAGCTCTATTTATTCTTTATTTACATCATATAGGAAAGTTCGAACTGTCTAAACATATTAACTGCTTTGCATTTCCTATATGGGTGAGTCTATTGGTGATAAGCGCCGTTGGGAGTTATGGTGCCACTAAAGTGTATATCCTAAGTGTATTACTAGCACTTATTCTTTATGAAGGGCAGACTAATGTAAAGTGGTTGTCGGTATTTTGGAATGTTCTATTATTGATTTTTTCAGCAACCTATATTCAAAAGTATTTCCCTCTATATGCAGCAGAAATAAATGTGATTGCAGATACAATAGCGACTTTAACGGCTATTCTTATTACGGTCTTTATTATGACTGTTTACCAGAATGATATTGCTAAATTTAGTTACCAGAAAGACGATCTAGTAAAAAAATTAAAATTAAAAAATAAGGAATTAGAAAGATTTGCCTATATCACCTCACATGATCTAAAGGAACCCGTAAAAAATATTGAGAGTTTTGCATCGATTTTGAAGAATATGCTTGGAAAAGAAGTCCATGAAAAAGAATTAAAATTAGTGGATGTTATTGATGATTCTGCTAAACGCATGTCAATAATGATAGATTCTATTCTAACATTTTCAAAACTGAATCAAGACGAACTGCCAATGGAAAAGGTAGCTTTAGAAGAGCTTGTTGTAAATTTTAAACAAACACATAGCAAATTGTTACTGGACAAAAAGGTAATTATACAATCTAATAATTTGCCAGTGTTATCTGGTAATAAACTATTTCTATCCTTATTGTTCCAAAATTTATTAGAAAATTCTATTAAGTATAATGAGTCTGCCACTCCTATTATCGATATAAGCCACCAAAAGAAGGAAGGTTATGCTAGTATACAGGTAAAAGATAATGGTATCGGAATAGAGGACGAATTTAAAGAGTATGTATTTGAGCCATTCCGCAGGCTTCATAGTCGCGGAAAATACGAAGGTACCGGCTTAGGCTTATCTATTTGCAAGAAAATCGTAGAGTCTCATTCTGGAACAATATTTCTAGAGTCAAATGAAGGAGCTGGTTCTACCTTTACTTTTAATCTTCCACATAGCAACCAGAATAATAATTAAGCTATTCAAGTCATTTAAATCAAAGACGCTCTAATAGTGATCATATATTACATTTTATTTTTATTAAAAAAATAAACATGGAATAATATTGGATACGATTTAAATTTATGAATCCCTCCTTAAATTCTTCTCTTTTACTATATATTTCTATAGAAAATCATAACAAGGTTTAGTCGATCCAAGTTAAACTGCTTTTAGTGGATAGCTGTGTTATCTTCCCTCCTTATTTTTACAATATAAGTCACTACTCATATAATGATAAAATCATCATGGGATAATTTAAGTTCAATAGGACTTGATGCTACGGTATCAAAGCGAGAAGGTATTAAAGTAAAATTGCTGAATCAAATTTCGGGGGTTGCATTTTTTACGACTATTTTGCTAGCTGTGATTACCTTAGCGTTAGAAAAAAAGCCCACTCCTATTCTCATGCAGAATATACATACCGCTTTATTTGCATTGTGTGTGTTCGGTCTACATTATCATAAATTATTTACACTTGCTAGAAATGTTGCCTGTTTGACTTTTCCTTTTTGGGTATGTTTTATTATTATGAAAGATGGAGGAATTATTGGACAGTCTAAGATATTTATTCTTTGCACGCTATTGGCACTTATTCAATATGAAGGGCAAAAGAAATTACGCTTATTATCTCTACTGTTAATTATTGTTTTAACGATATGTTCATCGTTATATATTGCTAATTTTCATCCATTATTATTTAGGAATATTAATATTCTCGGGGATACTATTTTAACTTTAGCAGCGATCATGATCGTTAACTTTATTGTCACTTTCTATCAAAGAGATATTAAAGAATATAGTCTAGAGCAAGATAGGCTTGTGAAGAAGTTAGAATTTAAGAACGAAGAACTAGAGCGATTTGCTTATATCACCTCTCATGATTTAAAAGAACCTACTAGAAATATTGAAAGCTTTGCTAGCCTCTTGAAAAAAAATATGAGCGACAAGGAAAGCTGTGTTAAAGATTTGAAGTTGATAGAAGTTATTGATAATTCTGCTAAGCGGATGTCTACTATGATAGATTCTATTTTGAAATTTTCTAGATTGGATCAAAATGAACTACCTATAGAAGAAGTAGCTTTAGAGGAATTGCTAAATGAATTTAAGGAATCTCACAGCCAACTACTACAAGATAAAAAAGTAATTATTCAATCTGATAAACTGCCAAAAATTTCGGGCAATAAGCTATTTATATCTTTATTATTCCAAAATTTATTAGAAAATTCTATTAAGTATAATGAGTCTGCCATTCCTACTATTGAAATTGCTTGCCAAGTAAAAAATGATTATGCGGTCATTTCGGTAGTGGATAATGGTATAGGAATAGAGGATGAGTTTAAGGATTATATATTTGAACCTTTTCGTAGACTACACAGCCGTGCAAAGTATGAAGGTACTGGATTAGGTTTATCTATTTGTAAGAAAATAGTAGAATCTCATTCAGGAACTATACGGCTCGAACCATATAATAAAAATGGGTCTACTTTTATATTTAATCTACCACTTTCACAGAACTAAGTAGTCGGACATAAATAAGATGACAATTTAAATGAGCTTATTTTTTTTCTAGTTGTTTTTAAAAAAGTCGCACA
>JALZWC010000749.1 GCA_023300255.1 Saprospiraceae bacterium
GTAGCTTCGTAACCGTATTTTCTTTAGCTGCGAAAAGATATGTATATACCATAGCGTGCCTTGGCAGGCGGGTTTAAACGAAATACATCTCTATTCTCTAATCTCTGTTCTCTATTCTAAAATATGTATGGTTTTAAAATCAGTAATATCCTGCGGAAATATGACATAAATTGTATTGATAAGATTGTTTAGAAGAAGTCAACAGCCAGATCGTTTCTAGAACGAAACTGTCAGCCGTAAGACTTCTGACTTCTGACTTCTCTGGTGCCGATTTTGTCAGTTTAGGAATGGAAGGAAAATAGATGTTTTTCTTTTTTAAGAAGTCAAAAAAAAGTCCATAGCAGGACTATGGACTCTTTTTTAACTTCCTAAAACTGGAAAAAGGTAAGTCAGATTGTGGTAATAACTCAATCCAATTCTTTTTTAAGCAATAACAAAAGTCAGATGACTTGGGCCATTGGGTAACTCTTTAATACTGCACCAACTCTGCTAAAGTAAGCTCCAATCGATCAACAGGCAAATATTGCTTTTCTAAATTTTTAGAAAACGGAATTGGCGTATCCATACTCGCTACCCGCATAACAGGTGCATCCAAATGTTTAAATAAATGTTGAGCGATATAGGCAGATAATTCCGCGCCAATCCCTCCAACTAAAGAATCTTCATGTAATAAGAGGACTCTATTTGTCTTCTTGACGGTAGTCGCAATTGCCTCATAATCTAAAGGCGCTAAACTTCTTAAGTCTAGAATATCTATTGATAAGCCTAATTTTTCACTGATTTCTTTCGCCCATTTTACGCCTAAGCCATAGGTAATAATAGATGCTTGTATACCCGCTTGCACCAAGTTCGCTTTACCGATTTCAATCGTATAATAATCGGTAGGTACTTCGGCGGTCATGCTTCTATAAAGCGCTTTATGTTCAAAAAACAGCACAGGATTAGGATCTGCTAAACTCGCTAATAATAAACCTTTTGCATCCGCAGGATTTGAAGGATAGACTATTTTCAAACCTGGTGTTTTAAAATACCAAGCCTCATTGGTTTGAGAATGAAAAGGGCCTGCACCAACACTACCACCACAAGGCATCCGTATAACAACATCCGCATTTGCCCCCCAACGATAATGTAGTTTCGCTAGATTATTTACGATTTGATTAAAGCCACAAGTAGCAAAGTCAGAAAACTGCATTTCGACCATTGCCTTCATTCCTTGTAAACTTAGTCCCAATCCTATACCTACAATCGCACTTTCACAGATAGGCGTATTCCGTACTCTTCCATGCCCATATTTCGCTAAAAAGCCATCTGTTATTTTGAAGACTCCGCCGTAGTCGGCTATGTCTTGTCCCATCAACACTAAATTATCATATCGTTCCATTGCGGTATCTAAACCGTCTTTGATTGCATCTATGAAACGAATGTCTTTAGTCTCGGAAGTGGATGGTGCAATAGCGCTTGTGTCATAAGGCCTATATAGATCCGTTAGCTCAAGCGCTTTATCTGCTGTAGGTAAATCTTCCGCCTCCGCAATCTCCAACGCTTCAAGGATTTCTTCCTTGATACCTGCTTTTAATTTCTCAATGTAGGCTGCATCTATAATACCTTCCCCTAATAAATAATTTTCATAATTATGAACAGGATCTCTTTCTTTCCAATAATCCATTAAGTCTTTGGGCACATATTTGACCCCACTCGCCTCTTCGTGTCCACGTTGTCTAAAAGTCAAGCATTCCAACAATACAGGTTCTGGGTTCTCTCGAAGTTCTTTGGCTAACTTGTCTATCGTTTGATAAACTTCTAGAATGTTATTGCCATCTATTCGTAAGGAACGCATACCATAACCGATGCCTTTATCTGCGACTTGCGTACAATTAAATTGTTCACTTACAGGCGTTGATAAACCATAGCCATTATTTTCTACCAAAAAAATAACAGGTAGTTGCCAAACTGCCGCCACATTTAATGCTTCATGAAATTCTCCTTCACTAGTCCCTCCTTCCCCTGTAAATGCTAGGCTTATTTTTTTCTCTTCTTTTAACTTATGCGCTAATGCCACACCCGCTGCCAAAGACAACTGCGGACCTAGGTGAGAAATCATCCCCACCGTCGCATATTCTAAGGTACCAAAATGAAAAGACCGATCTCTACCTTTCGTGAAACCAGATAGCTTTCCTTGCCATTGCCCAAACAAACGAGGCAATGGAATTTCTCTAGTCGTAAAGACGCCCAAATTTCGATGCATTGGAAAAATCACTTCTTCCGTATCTAATGCCATCGTTGCTCCTACAGCAATCGCTTCCTGTCCAATACCAGAAAACCATTTACTAATTTTTCCTTGCCGTAATAATAAGAGCATTTTCTCCTCTATCATTCTTGGCTTGACAATCGCATCGTATAAGGCTATTAGTTTCTTTTTAGAAAGTTTGCCTTTTTTGTATTGGATAATTGGTGTTGCTACTTTTGGCATTATTTTTAATTTTTTTCGTAGCCTAGACCTCTGGTCTGAGTAGTCAACATATCGAAACGTTGACTACTCAGACCAGAGGTCTAAGCTACCGAAGCTGCTATCTATTTAAACGCATTCAGGCCAGTAACATCCATTCCCGTAATCAACAAATGTATATCATGCGTTCCTTCATAAGTAATCACTGATTCTAAATTCATGCTATGGCGCATCATTGGGTATTCCCCTGTGATCCCCATACCGCCATGAATTTGTCTGGCTTCTCTAGCAATTTTTATCGCCATCTCTACGTTATTCCTTTTGGCCATAGAAATTTGCGCTGGACTTGCTTTTCCCTTATTAGCTAAGGCACCTAGTCTCCAAGACAACAATTGTGCTTTGGTAATTTCGGTAATCATCTCTGCCAATTTCTTTTGGGTTAATTGAAATTGAGCGATTGGCTTATTAAACTGAATTCGTTCTTTTGAATACCGAAGTGCAGAATCATAACAATCCATTGCAGCACCGATAGCCCCCCATGAAATACCGTATCTAGCTTTTGATAAACAACCTAGTGGCCCTTTTAAACCTTGGACATTTGGTAATACATTTTCTTTTGGAATCCGCACATTTTCAAATACCAATTCTCCTGTGATAGAGGCCCGTAAAGACCACTTTCCTTTTATTACTGGTGCAGAAAAACCTTCCATGCCCTTCTCTACAATCACGCCTTTAATTGGGCCGTTTTTCACTCTCCCCCAAACGACTGCAATATCAGCTACAGGTGAATTAGTAATCCACATTTTTGCACCATTCAAAATATATCCTCCGTCCCCGTCTTCGGTTAAGTTCGTTAACATGGAGCCTGGATCGGAACCATGATTTGGTTCTGTTAAACCAAAACAACCAATCATTTCCCCTTTCGCCAATGAAGGTAAATATTTCATTCTTTGTTCCTCCGAACCATATTTGTAGATAGGATACATGACTAAAGATCCTTGTACGGAAGCCATAGATCGTATACCACTATCCCCTCTTTCCAATTCTTGCATGATGATGCCATAGGATATTTCATCCATGCCACCACAACCATATTTCGCTGGCAAACTTGGGCCTAATGCACCTAATGCGCCCATTTGTGGAAACAGGTGTAAGGGACATTTACCTACTTCGGCATAGCCTTCTATAATTGGAGATACTTCTTTTTTTACCCAATCTCGAACAGCAGAACGAACTAATAAATGTTCCTCTGATAATAGCTCGTCTAATTGGTAATAGTCGGGTGCTACGAATTGGTCTGTTTTGGTGCTTCTTTCTATAGTTTCTGATGTGGTAGTTGACATGATATTTTTTATTAGGCAAAGTGTAAGAATAAATTGGTCGTTTTAAGCTAGCTATTTTTTCTTCTAAGGAATTCTAAAAAATTAAGCATAGCTGGCTACGGTTCTTTTTT
>JALZWC010000750.1 GCA_023300255.1 Saprospiraceae bacterium
AAATCCGAAGAAACCCAAAACACTCACATCTCGCAACTACGGAGTAGTTGAACATGAATAACCTCGGATGAAATCCGAGGAAACCCAAAATACTCACATCTCGCAACTACGGAGTAGTTGAACGTAAAAGCAGCCAAATGCCTTGTTCAACTACTCCGTAGTTACTAGCTGTTGACATTGAAATTCCTCGGATTTCATCCGAGGTTATTCGTGTTCAACCACTCCGTGGTTAGTTCTTTATGTGAACAGCTCGAATTTATTTGAGCACGGTTTATTTTACTCAACAATACTATTCAAATGGCCAATTTTAGAACCATTAATCTTCCAGAGATTAAAGTCTAAATTATTAATAATCCCATTACCATCAACATCAGCAGGATGATATACATTTATTGTACTAGTCTGTCCCTTCCAATTATTAAAGTCATTGGAATTAACAATTTGATTTTGATCATAGTCTCCTGCTATCATACCAAATATTTGCTTATCTAATACTAATTGTTTTTGTTGTTGTTCTCCCATAGCTTTGGTTGCTGCATTGGAAAAATCATAGCATAATACCTCTTCTTGATCTCCTACAAAAGTGACGGTGTTTCTACTCAAAATAGCTAAGTGACTTTTGTGATGGATACTCACATAATATTCTCCAGGAGCTAATCCATCAAATACTATTTCCGACTGATGTTGTCCATTTAATAAAATACCATCTAGTCCAACTAACAAGGCTTTTTGAGTAACGATTACCGCTGGATTAGCAGCATTTCTAACTACTACTAATACCCAATCTGCAATATCTGCATCCTCAAATTCCATGACCTCTGTTCCTTCATAAAACCAAGGCTCTAATTTAAAAGGTTGTTCTTGTGGAACTAAGTTTTTTGTTCTTAAGGTATTAGCATGAGAAAGAGTTTCTGGATTAAATAATCCTTCCAACATCACGCAAAAAGCAGCTTTTGAATGGGCTGCATCATTAGCATTCCCTATATAACAGCTAGGATCAACCACACTCGTAGTTTCGATCAATGGTAATTTTTCAGTAGTATATTCCTTCATCAGAGCAGCAGTCAATCCATCTTCACTTGCGCCTAGCCAATCTTGTAATAGGGTACCAAAAACCTGTCTATAGTCATGTTGAATTTGATTGATGTTTGGCGAGCCATTAGTATCTAAATTTCCTAAATCAATATTGGTTCCTGAGACTCCTGCTTTTACCTGATCTCCAATAATATACATCGGAATTAAAGTGCCATGGTCTGTACCATTATTTCCATTTTCTTCCGCTTTCCTACCAAATTCAGAAAAGGTAACGGTTAATACTTTATTGGATATATTTAAATTATTTAAATCTTTTTGAAAGGCTACCAAAGCATCTGCAAGACCTTTCAATAAAGTGGCGTGGTCACCCGTCGCAGTCGCCCCTGCCACTACTTGATTAACGTGAGTGTCAAAATTTCCGTGTTGTAAAACAAATACTTTTGTTTGACTACCTCCTGCTAATAAACGTGCCACCGTTTTCAATTGATTCCCGATAGATATGTCTGGATAAGTTACCGAACTATTCGTCCCATTATTAAAGACGTTAGAAATCTGTTGCGCATAAGCATTTACGCTATTTTCAACATTCAAAATATATTGCACTTCCCGACCATGCTCTGTGTTAAGATCAATAGCTGGAGCTTCTCCACCTATCCCTTGTACCAAAGAATAAAAACCTCCAGGGTCTTGACCAGATAGATTAATATCCATTCGGTGTTCGCCTTCGGTATGAAATCCTAAAGAAGGCTTTTTATCCCCCAATTGAATCCCTAAAGGATCAGGTAATTCACTCGTTGGCAAACCGCTAAAATTTGGAAACCGATTGTCTAAATACCGCCCCATCCAACCTGTTGGAATATTAAAATTTGGAGACGTTCCATCCCCTGCCGTCAACCAAAGATCTGTAGATTTAAAATGAGACTTATTGTTTTGTGGATAGCTTACGCCTTGTACAATATGCAAATTGCCTTCCTCATACATTTGCTTGAATCCTTGCAAAGCAGGATTTAAACCAATCTGATCAGCCATAGATAAGGAACTGTCCAGATTCAATAAATCACTTTGGGCTAATTTAATATTTGGTCGCAAATTACTATACGCATCATACTGATTGGACGGTACTAAATTATTAATACCATCGTTTCCTCCTTTTAATTGGATAATGACCATGGCCCGATCTCCCACCTCACAATTCCAATTACTCAACATATTATAACTCGCGAAAGTACTTAATGAAATGCCATTAATCACTAATGGTCCTCCTCCTAAGAGACTACTATATTTTAGAAAATTTCTTCTATTCATGTCTTTTATAATTTATGGGGAGATCTATAGTGATTGAGTGTGTAACATTTTTGAGACAGCAGCCCTACATCCACATCTTGTCATTCCGAATAGGAATCTGCACCGTCCCTACCTCTACTTATATTTTGCTAATCATACGTAGAGGTAGGATCGGTACATATTCCTGCGGAATGACAAGTCGTGGAGGTAGGGATGCTAAACGGCTCGTTCCAAAATGAATCTTGCTCCTAAATCAATTGATACTCCGGCGCATACATAATCGCTTTTACCAAATTTTCAAGAGGTGTTCTAACGTATGCATCTTCTGTAAAATTAGACGCTTCAAAGGGCGTCCAATTATCGTAAAACCAACTTAATGGACTTAAACCATCTAAGAATATTTCATTCAAAAAATAATTAATACGATCTTGAGAAGGAGGGACGGGCAAGAGATAGGAAAGGAATTGAGTAACCACCCATTCGGCATTGGAAGGATCAGCTGTAAAATGTAATACAAACCAAGGAACAATATCTAATTGCACCCCATTAATCGAACCGCCCACAATTACCTTTTTACCAGTCAACAGCATTTGTCCTAATAAATAACGAGTAGTGATGGTACTGGAATTAAACCACTCTCTATAAAAACTAGGTTCTTGATAATAAGCGGGATAACCTGCTACATCTGAAGGTTTCCATAAATCCATACCGCAGGGGATCAAAAAATTATTACGTACCCAACCGTTGTAAAAACTTCTATGCCGCTCCGCATCCGTTACAGGATCAGGTATGGCTATTTGAAACATACTCATGGAGTGACACCATAGTTCTAGTGGCGAACGAAGAGTAGCACCGATGATTGTATCCGTCGCCCCATTCTCCTCCATCCCATAAAAATGTTCGCTGTTTAAGAGTCGCTTTAATACCCGCTTTAATTCATAGTTCCCTTCTTTTAAATCTTGAGCTAAAGGTTGTATAATATCTTGCTGAATGGCAGGGCTAATATTTCTTCCTACAAAATGAATGTATAAACGGCGAACAATACTCTCGGCAGTCGCATCTTTTGAAAAAATCATTTCTACAAACTCATGCAGTTCCCGCCACATATCTTCTGCGGAGGTAGCCCCTACAATAGTCAAATTATCAAACCGATGACTAAATGTTTTGTCTTCTGTATTATGTTTTGTGTAGAGCGAATATCCTTTGAATATATTAGTATCCAAATCTATATAAACTGGATTATCTCGATCATTATCACTCGTCGTTTTGAATCCAGTTAGTAATTTGGCAGCTTCCTGTATATCTGCTTCTGTATAATTGGTATAATCTCCTGGTCCAGCTTGATCCCCTTTTCCAATGGTAAATAATTCTAAAAACTCTCTGGCAAAATTTTCATTAGGCGAATTCTTTTCATTGTGCGTATTATCCAAGTAAGCCAACATAAGATTATCGACACACATTTTTTCTGCTAAGGTTTTAAAATTGCCTAGCGCATGGAATCGCAATAAGGAAAAATGATCAAAGTATTTTTGATCGGTCCCTTCATCCGCTGTTATAAAACAAGTATGCAAGAAAAAACTCATTTTACTAACAACCGTTACATCCTGCAAAGCTTCATGGGTCCACCAATTTTTAATCAAGTTTCTTCTATACCCATTGCTCTCTTCTGGTTCTAAATTGCTTCTTGTGCCAAGATTAAGGAAATGCTGTCCCGTAATTGGATGAATCGGTTCTGGAAGCGGCAATGTAGGTAAAGTGTCTAATAGTTCGTCTACTGCTTGAGAGATACTATATTGGGCAAAAGTTGCTATTCTAGTAGGAGAAAATTGATAGCAACTTCGACGTAGGAGATGGCCTGCTAAAGAGATTCCCAATATCCCTGAGTGCGGTTCTAACGAAGGCATGGTATTGTATTGTAAAGTGTATGGTAATGAGGAGGGATAATTAGAAGAGGATCAGGAGGATATTATGGAAGGATTATATATAATAGCTTTTGGAAAATTTCGTGCCAGAATGATAATTAGGAACAATGAAAAATAGATGATACATCTAGGGCGTATTCTTTTGCCTTTATTTCGGCAAGTTTATCCAAACCACAAAAGTAGTTGACACTTCTTCTTTCTAATATACGAAGAACATCAAGTATAACTGGCTTTGTGTCTTCGTGTCTTTGTGG
>JALZWC010000751.1 GCA_023300255.1 Saprospiraceae bacterium
TAGCTTTAGAATATAATGTATTACATTATGTAAATAATAAGAGATTACAATAAAACTGATACTTTCGTTCTCTTAAAACCAAAATTATAGAAGGACTAGTTAATTCGAATGTGCTGTTTTTAAAAGGTTTTTGCGCAAAACTAAATAGCAATGTACCAATTATAATAACTAGTAAACTACCAATTGCAAATTGTTTTAATGTGCGTTTTGTTTTTAACCATAAACTACCTTCTATATAAGACACATAAAATTCATTATTCTTCTTCGTTATTTTAATAATTACAAGGTTTTACATACCAAGAGTTGGGACATATAACCATATTTTTTGTGGACATAATGGAACAAGAACGGATGTAACTACTCTTATAAACGAAAATATCGAATATTTAAGAATAGCACAAAATTTAATAAGTGGAGAACAATTATTGTCGACTGGAGTTCAAGCTTCAACGTCTACTGAAGTAGTTGATGAGCTAGATGAGCTAGATGTACTTTATCTTGATCATGTGGTTTGTACTTTTTTTATATAATAAAGAGATACATTTATATTTATGATTTTTTATTACTACCAGTTATATTTTGAATATCCAGTAAAACAATAACAAAATATTTTTTGTTTTTTTAACGATTAAAACAAAATAATAATACGAAAAAAAATCATTATACAGAATTGGCAAACGTTTGATAACTGTCTGTAAAATAAATTGCCAGAGCAATTTGATTATTTAAAAGCTTTATGACCTATTTTATAAAGTTTTTTTTATGCCATTATCCTGCATATTAGAATTATAAAGCTAAGATTATGGGTTTTGGTTATAGCAAAAGCTTCTGTATAAGTTTATTGAAAAATTTAATATCAAAAGTTTTCTTTACAATTTCAATAAAATCGAAACGAGTTTCTATTTGATAAAATGAATAAACAACGATAGGAGCAAAGAGGTTTATGCTTTTGCGAATCATGGTTTTCTTTAATTAAAAAAAGGATGTGTGATTATTAATCGTTTAATGGTAATTAGTAACATTAAAATTCGAATTAAAATCTAATATCAATGACAAATTAATCCTTTAAAAGTTATAGACTGACAGGCAAAAATTAGATTCAAATATCTTACATACAAAGCATTAACATTTTTTATTTTCTGGCATGATATTTGACAAGTATAAGGTAATTATTAAAATTAAATATATTATTATGAGTAAAGGAACAGTTAAATTTTTCAACGACGCTAAAGGATTTGGATTCATCACAGAAGAAGGTGTTGATAAAGATCATTTTGTACACATCTCTGGATTAATCGATGAGATTAGAGAAGGTGATGCAGTTGAATTTGACCTACAAGAAGGAAACAAAGGATTAAATGCAGTTAACGTAAAAGTTATCTAAGACATATCTTAAAGTTTAAAAAAAAGTCCATCATAACAGGTGGGCTTTTTTTGTTTATTATTTACATGTGTTTAGTTAACGCTTTAATTAAATAGTGATTACTTATAACTTATCGCTATTTTTATATAAGGTCTGATTATAGAATATTTCTATAATTTCTCTTTTTTTAAAAGTAGTATTTATTCATTCTTATTTATAAAAAATCGAGATTGTTTTACCGTTGCATTAAAAACCCTTTTGCCTTTTACAAAAGAGTGTAACGTGCATAATAATAATAAGCGCTTTTTTAAGCCATTAAACGTCTTAAGTATTATTTATAAAGATACTAGATTGATCCTATTTAAACGCTTTAGATATTTATTTCATAATAATATTCACTTATCTTGCACCCACTTTATTTGTAGTCAATACAAGTAATCTAAAAAGTCAAAATCACATGGACAATAATCGTAATACCGAAGACAAAGCAACTCAGATAAATAAAGTAATAGACAATTATTTTAACACAAATACTGATAAAAATTGGATCCCTGCAAAAGAAATTATGTCAGACTTAGTAAAAGCAGGTGTTTTTACTAAAGATCAAAAAAAAGGCTTGCCACTTAGAAAAGTGTTACGCGCCTTAGATAAAGATAATCTTCTAAACACTATACCTTCTGTGCATGCAGAACGTACAGAAACAGCCATTTACTGGTATATTGTTAGAGCTGGTGTTACATACACACCTATAGAAACAACAGATTCTGTTTCTAAAAAAGAAAGAGCTAAAGCAGTAAGAGAAAACAGTGATGAGTTTTACATTATAAACCTTTGCGACGAACTTCTTAAAGCAAAAGCATCACGTAAACACACCTTTCCTTTTTTACTAGGCGACATGCATAAAAGAGGAAAAATAAGAACAAAATTACCTTTAGCTGCCTTTTATGAAGATGCTAACTTGGTTATTGAGTTTTTAGAAAAAGAAAATACTACAGAAGCCTATTTAGAGAAACTTCAGGTTATAACATCTAGCGGTATAACTAGAGGCGAACAAATAATAAGATATAATAAAAGGCGTAGAGATGTACTAGAAAAAAAGAATATTAATCTAATTGAAATTGATTATTCTTTATTTGAAAACGATGCTAAAAATAACTTGAGTAGAACTAAGGATAAAGATGTTAGTCTTATAAAAAACATACTAAAACAGTATTTAAAATAACTCATATGTATGGGTTGTTTTTATACAAGACTACTATAATCCCTTTTTCTATGGTTATTGAAAAATCTTTTAATCAGTATTTGTTTTTACTGTATCGTTTTGATACATTTTCAATCTGTAGTTGCATAACGTTAGTTTTTAATCCAATTTTGGATGGTATTAGAAATAGATGAAGCACTTCCTTCAAAAATAGTTGGATGATGTTTTATGGTTTTTCCGTTCTTGTCTAATACAAAGGTTTGTGGAACATAAGTAATACCTTTTGTCATTAAATTATTCGTTTTAGCAAATACAAATTGATAGGGTTTGTTAGCCGCGAATTTTTTTATTTTATCAATAGATTCATCCGAAACCATAATAAAAACATAGTCCTTTTTTAATAGCTCATAAGTATCATCCAATACTGGAAATTCTTTTATGCAAGGTGCACACCAGGTTGCCCAAAAATTCACCACATATGTAGTATCATTTCGCTTTGCTAACAAAGGAGTTAACCCTTTATAATCAACAATTTTAATAAGATCTTGATTGCTTGATATTTCAGAAGTATTTTTACTTACCTCCACTACCGTATCATTAACATTACTAGAAGTAGGCTTTACTTCTTTCTTGTCATCACAAGCAATAAAAACGAATAAAAGCAAGAGTATCAGATATTTCATAGGCTAAAAATACTGCCATTATTAAAGAGTTCATCTATTCTATTATTAAATATTTGTTAAAGAAATAGGGCACAACCTATATAAAAACATACATTTGTACAAACAACAGTTGTATGTACAATTATGGATATTGAAGAAGCAATTCAATCAAATTTAACCAACAAGTTAGAAACCAAAACGGTTATTAATATTGTATACACCAGTCGTACGGTAGAAGAAAGATTGCTTACCATATTAAAAACCTATGACATTAGTGCACCACAATACAATGTACTTAGAATATTGAGAGGTCAAAAAGGAGCTCCTGCAAACTTGAGCACCGTTCAAGAAAGAATGGTAGATAAGAGTAGCAACACCACAAGGCTCATAGACAAGTTAATTAAAAAAGCCCTTGTAAAAAGACAAGTGTGCAAAGACAATAGAAGAAAGATTGAACTTTTTATTACGACACAAGGTCTAGAACTATTAACTACCCTTGACCCTATTACAGAACAAAGTAACAAACAACAACTGAAGAAACTTTCAGAAAAAGAATTGAACACACTCAATATATTATTAGACAAGCTTAGAAGTTAACCATTAAAAACAGGACGTCTCCTTAAAGGCAAACAATATGAAAAATATAAAATTAATTTTGATCGCAGCAGTAGTTTTAGGAGCAACTGCATTTACACAAGCACAAACAAAAAAATCTATTGACACAGCAACAAGTTCAATTAAATGGACTGGGAAAAAAGTGTTAGGATCTCACGAGGGAACCATCAATTTTAGCGAAGGATATTTAGAGATGGATGGAGAAAAATTATCTGGCGGAATATTTACCGTAGATATGACGTCTATGCAAGTAACAGACCTAAAAGCAGGCAAAGGAAAAGAAAAACTAGAAGGGCACTTAACAAGCGATGACTTTTTTGGAATAGCATCACACCCTACGGCAAACTTGATAATTAAATCTGTAAAAGGTACGTCTAAAGGATATACTGCTACTGGAGACTTAACAATTAAAGGCCACACGGAGACCATAACTTTTGACCTCACTATGGATGGAAACAGTATGTTAACAAGCTTAAAGGTTGACAGAACTAAATACGGTATACAGTATGGTTCAGGTAGTTTCTTTGATGGCTTAGGGGACAAAACGATTTCAGATAATTTTGAATTAGACATACTGCTAAAATTTTAAGAAACATTTAAGCACTAGGTTTATATGATTTACTATTTTTT
>JALZWC010000752.1 GCA_023300255.1 Saprospiraceae bacterium
AATTTTCTTTAAAAAATCCTTGTATAGTTGTTCTATAGAAGTATTTTTTTAAGTAAAGTAAGGGCAAAAGAAGCAGCCAAGAGTCTGAAGTTATTTTTTCATCATTCCTTAACATAAAAACAACCATCCGAAATGAATCGAATGGTTGTTTAGAATATTTTTTTAAATCTTAATAGAGACCAAATAAATCTAAAGTGGGATTTTAATAATATTTGATCTCTATTCTTAGATAATTACTACTTTTCAGTAAGCGCTATTTTAAAAGCAGGCTTTTGTTTCTTAGCTAAAGCAGCTTCATCTTTAGCATCTACTCTATGTGCAGGGCCACTCAATCTTGCGCTACCTACTGCGAAATCATATTCTTCCCAGTAACCGAATTGGCCATTAGAAGACTTAATTTCCACACCATCTTTCAAAATCTTCCAGTTACCTGCACCTTCTGAACAACAGATTCCATCGCCATAGTCATCAAAGATCACAAAAGTATAGCCACCTGTTGGTAAAGTAATTTTTCTTGTGATAACAGCTCCTGCTCTACCGTCTCCAAATGGGCCCCAAGATTTGATCTCTTCACCGTTTCCATCTTCTATAGCAAAGAATGTCTCTGATCCGTAATCATCTAAAGTTACTTGTAAAGTAATCTCGCTAGTACTTGAATTATTACCTGTATCTGTATTACCTCCCGTATCTGTAGGTGTAGGAATTACTACTGTTCCAATTCCAGTGAATGCCGTCCATGTGTTATTTTGACATCTTGTTCTTAGTCTGTATTGGTAGTTGGTACCACTCTTTAAATTAGCAATTGTAGCAGAGGTTGTGGTAGCATTCTGAGTTTTCCAAGAAGTCGTACCAGATTCTCTATACTTCAATTGGTATCGTAGCACATCCGTACCCACATTCCAAGTCGCTACAAAAGAAGTAACACTAGCTGCTTGTACACTTAATCCTGTAGGTGTAGAACAAGTATTATTTGTATCTGTATTGCTTCCAGTATCTGTGTTACCGCCTGTATCTGTGTTACCACCTGTATCCGTGTTACCACCTGTATCAACTGTACCACCACCAGTACCTAAAACATTACTTTTTAAATTATTCTTTAAACCACTAGTATTTACCCAAGACTCCATTCTTGCTGCCTGCCCCGCAGTAAACATATACATACAAGGATCGTCTGTATAGTCCATATAATTCATATGTAAAGATTTATTCCCACAAGAACTTACGCTATTCAAACCAGGGCATCCAAAAGAGCTTTGTGATTGATTTGGTGTATCTGATACTCCATCATCGCTATTACAACTTTCATTCTCTCCCCAGATATGATCTAAGTATAAGTAGTGACCTAATTCGTGTGTAAGTGTTCTACCTAAATCATTCGGTGCTTGAGGCGTTACATTTCCACAACCAGAACCATTACCAAATGCAAAGTAAGCAATCACTACTCCATCGCCCTTACCGTTGCCACCAAAAGGTGCATATCCTAATGCGCCATCTCCATCATTTACAATGATATTGATATAGCCTGACCATTTATTAATCTGGTCTCCATTCGTCTGGTTATAAGTAATGGCTAAGTCTCCATCATTTAGATTATAACCAGTAGGGTGATTCTTAGTAGCGATTTGAAATTCTAAACAAGCTGATCCATTATTGATACCAGGGAAAGCTGCAGAGGCTGTATTGTTCCATTGTACAATATCACTATTGGTTCCTTGAAAATCTGCATTCACTATAGCTATTTGTCGTTTAGCAATATCTGTTAAACAAGCTTTATTTGGATTGTTCACTCCTTGGTAATGTATAGCTACTGGTAGTAGTGTTGGACTGCTACATGCTGCTCTACTTTTAGCGACATTGTTTTTCATGCCCCTAGCGAAAGATTGAACTCTTTGCTCATATTCTTTTCTAAAAGATGCGTCTTGTAATTTTTCAGTCATACGTATGCTAGATGAACATTTTCTACCATTCGAGTGTATATGGTTAGATTCTGGTCCTACTGCTGCTATTCTAGCTGTATTCCTATTAGTGGTTCCTATTTCTTGGTCTTTCTGACAACTCATCATTGTAACAAAAAACAAAGCGAATACGATAAGATTTCTTAAATTTTTCATCTGTTGTTATTTTTTAATTCGGACATTAGATCATAGGGTATATGGGGGACCATACACGATTATTTTCTATGTCTTTGGTTATTATTTAATAAAATTAATTTGATGTAGTTCGCATGATTTGATTAGTTATTTATGCGCTACATTTACCAGACGAAGGATTTATTTATACCCCCTATGTGATTTTGATTTTTTTTATTTTTTTTCAAATTATTAATGACAAGTTAAAGGCAAAGCCTTATGGATAGTAGACACAAGGCACAGCCTTTGCGCCAGCTAAAACAAACTGCCTGCAATAGTCAAAGTCACTCACGACCTACTTAAATCCATGCTATCCGTGTGGATACGAAGTAGCTCCGTGTTCAATTATGTCTAGTATTTTTAAGGCAAAGCCTTATGGATAGTAGGCACAAGGCACAGCCTTTGCGCCTGCTAAAACAAACTGCCTGCAATAGTCAAAGTCACTCACGACCTGCTTAAATCCATGCTATCCGTGTGGCTACGAAGTAGCTCCGTGTTCAATTATGTCTAGTATTTTAAGACAAAGCCTTATGGATAGTAGACACAA